>JAYTAO010000511.1:0-2855 GCA_043737435.1 Rhodanobacteraceae bacterium
GCACGTAAAGCCACCGGGGTCATTGTGGCTCACAACCACCCGAGCGGCGCCGATCAGCCTTCGCAAAGCGACATCCATTTCACCCGCAAACTAAAACAAGCGCTAGCCACGGTGGATATTGCTTTGCATGATCACATTTTGATTTGCGACGGGCCGCCTAGGTCGTTTAGTAGGATGGGATTGATGGACTAAGAAGCATTAAATAAAGCACGTGCAAATTGTATTTGATTTGCTTTGCATTAGACTTCGTAAAACGTTAACGGTTCGCCGCATGATTTCGATAGCAGCCAAATTGCGAGCATGGAATTGCTGGGGCCACACGCTGTTGGCAATGGCGATGTTGATTTTGTTTTCCAACCCAGGTTTTGCTGCGCAAAATCAAATTTTCGTCGAGCGCTATCAAATTGCGCCTGCGCAAAATTTGACTTCAGATTTACTTCAAACACTGGTCCAATCTAAAACCGGATTCGTCCCGGTTTCTGCCGCCAAAATGCAGGTTACACGCGGCCAGCTGACACTTTGGCGATTACGCATTGCTGTGTCGCATTCATCGAACTCGTCGAATTCCTCCGTCGCAACGCGATCAAGTGATGGATTGACCGCTGGCGCAATTTTGGCGATTAACAATAGTTTTAATCGCGACGTCGTATTTTTTTTCCCACCCCAATATTTGCCTGAAAAGCATAATTTGTATGACACGAGTGTGGCTACTGAGCATTCAAGGTTTTCTTTGGCGATACGCCTTCCCGATTCTCTTAACGATGGCGACGCCTTCTTTATCGCAATGCCACAGCCGACTGCGGCAGCGTTAGAGTTACAAATTTTTGATCCGGTTAGCTATGCGTGGCGCGATCTGAATATGGTGCGCTTGCATTCGGCGATCATCAGCATGCTATTAGCGAGTTGCGCGGTAGCGCTTTGCTTTTTTTTAATCCTACGCGAGCGGGTTTGGCTGTTTTTTATTGCCTATGTGTTAGCTCAGATTGGCTACGTGCTGACGCGCACCGGCGAGTTTCTCGCCATCGTTAATTCGACGGCATTTGATCGCTACGTGTGGCAGGCGGCGACGATATTTCCCTTGTTAGCTGCGGCCTTGATGGCTTTTTTTGTTGTGCAATTTGTCAACTTTAAAATTTTTGCGCCACGCAGTGCAAAGTGGCTGCATTACAACGGCGCGGCACTGCTAACGCTCAGCGTTTTGGCATTGATTCCCGCAATCGCCCAGAGTGATGCGTTGGCCACATGCGCAAATGGTTTGCTGTTGATTGGTGTCTCGATCACGCTTTATGCCAGTTTTTCCAGCGCGCGCAAAGGTTCTCGGCAGGCAGTTTTTTTCTTGATTGCGTATTTGCCACAGATGTTAGCCACAGCGTTTTTCATCGCGCAAATGCGCGGGGTGTTAAGTGGTGTATGGGTGCCGATAGTATTTCTTTCAAGCTATGCGTTTTCTTCCACTGTGCTAAGCCTAGGCATGGCGGATCAAGTTCTGGGGTATCGCAAACAGAGGGATGCAGCAGTTCATGAGTCAGAATGTGATCCTTTAACCGGGGCATTCAATCGCCGCGCAGCGAATCACGCGCTAGCTCGCGAGATCAAACGTTTGGATACTACGCGCGGTTCGTTAGCGGTATGTTTTTTTGATCTTGATTTCTTTAAACGCGTCAACGATCAGTTTGGTCATGCGCTGGGTGATGAGGCTTTGCGCTTATTGGCGGCACAGGCGCAGTTAGAACTTCGTAGTGGCGATTTTCTAGCGCGCATGGGTGGTGAGGAATTTATCGTGGTTTTGCCCGACGCTTACTTACGCGATGGGCTTGCGGTGGCCCAACGGATACGCGCCAGAGTAGAAAAGCACGGCGCAACCATCCATGGGCACGCCGTAAATTTGACGGTCAGTGTCGGCGTAATCGCGTCAAACAAAAAGCTGAGTTCCGCCGACGCGTTGATTGATGCGGCAGATCAAGCGCTATACCTAGCTAAGTCCCGTGGACGCAATCGCGTCGAGACTATAGATCTGGTAGCACTAACTTCAAACAGAAAGGAAAAGTCGAGATGAGTACACAAAGTTATCCTGATTTAGATCAGTCCGAGCTATTGCCCGGCGATCTCGGCCTAACCTTGGGGCGCAGTGAGATTTCAAAATTGATCGCATGGGCAGGCGACAGCCTTTACAGCCATGCTTTTATTGTGTTCGACCGCAATCAACTGATTGAGGCGGCACCTGGCGGTGTGCGCTTGGTTCAAATTGCGCAGCGCATGCGCGAGCCTAGTCTGATGCTATTTGACGTCTATCGCCCGAGCAATGCCGCTGGTGCATCTTATAGCTCCCAAGAAATTGCCGCGATTCAAGCAAAGGCCCAGGAATATATCGGCCGCGGATATCCTCTTAACGAATTGCTACAGCTCGGGCTAATGTGCGCGTTACGCAACAAAATCCCTAACTCGGAAACGATACGCTGGGTCTTGCGCATCGCGATGGATGCGCTCATCCAAGATGACCCGAAAATGATGATGTGTAGCGAGCTGATCTTTCGCATTTTGCGCGAAGCGAATGTGCAGCCTAAAGGCGTGTTGGAACCGGCCATTATCAATCCAGCTAGATCGCACGCAGCGATGCCACCAATAAATTTAATTCAGCTCGTTCGTGAAATTGAAGCCTTGTTTCCAAAAGCAGGCGGAGCTGAGTTAACTGGGCTTAGCGAAACCTCGGCCGCCTACGCTGCGTTTAACAATAAAATCGCACCCAGTGCAGATGAATTAGAAGAAAAGACAAAACTGATACGCGCTCAATTTATTCAGCCAGACAGCAAGGCTGGGGTATTCGTAGTGCCAAATCCAAACCCAAAAACAGTTTT
>JAYTAO010000512.1:0-2845 GCA_043737435.1 Rhodanobacteraceae bacterium
GACCCAAGTTTTCATATTGAGCACCATGTTGAACTTAATGAAACCGTGCTGTTGGGCCTAGGCGACGTGCATTTGAAAGTGATGCTGGACCGCTTAAGAACGCGCTTTCAAGTCGAAGTTAAAACCGCACCGCCGCGTATTGCCTATCGCGAAACGATCAGCATCGAAGCCGACGGGCATCATCGGCATAAAAAGCAAACCGGCGGCGCCGGGCAATTTGGTGAAGTTTTTTTGCGTGTGCGCCCATTAGCACGCGGCGAGGGCTTTCGCTTTCTTGATGAAACCAAGGGCGGCTCGATTCCGCATAATTTCATGCCCGCGGTAGAAAAAGGCGTGCGTTTGGTGTTGGCAAACGGGGCAATAGCCGGTTTCCCGCTGCAGGATTTAGAGGTTAGCGCCGTCGATGGCAAACACCACCCGGTGGACTCCAAAGAAATCGCCTTTGTCAGCGCCGGGAAATTCGCGCTGCTAGATGCGATCAGCAAAGCCAAGGCGATCGTGCTCGAGCCGATTGTTGAGCTGACTGTGACCACGCCAGAAGCGGCCATGGGCAATGTCAGCAATGGTTTAGCCAGTAAGCGCGCACGCGTGAATGGCACCGACGCGGGCGCAGCTGGCGAGCTGGTTTTGCGGGCGCAAGTGCCGATCAGCGAACTGAGTGAATATCAAAGTGAGCTGAAAAGCCAAACTGCGGGTCAAGCGATCTACAGTATTGAATTTAGCCACTACGAGCCGGTGCCAGCAGCGGTGCAAAAGCAATTGACGGAAGCTTACAAACCTAAACACGAAGAGGAATAGCTAGCCATGGTTAAAAGCGCCGATGTTTGACACCACACCTACCTTCGCGCTCGGCCGCTATGCGCTGAATTTGACGCGCCCTCAGGTGATGGGGATTTTAAACATCACGCCGGATTCCTTTTCCGATAGCGCTCGAATATCGACGGCGGCACAGGCGCTGGCAATTGCGGTACAAATGGTGGCCGATGGCGTTGATATTTTGGACGTGGGCGGCGAATCGACGCGCCCAGGTTCGGTGCCGATCAGCGTGCAAGAGGAGCTGGATCGCGTGATGCCGGTAATTGAAGCGCTTACTGCGCTGGATAAGCCGATATCCATAGACACCAGCAAGGCGGAAGTCATGCGTGCTGCCACGTGTGCCGGAGCAGTGTTGATCAACGATGTCTATGCTTTGCGCGGGGAGGGCGCGCTGGCTGCTGCCATTGCAAGCGGAGCGGCGGTGGTGTTGATGCACATGCAGGGCGAACCGCATGATATGCAGCGCGCACCGCATTATCTTGATGTCGTGGAGGAGGTTGCGCGCTTTCTAACTGAGCGCATATTCGCCTGCCAGATGGCCGGGCTAGACAAAAAACGCGTGATCGTTGACCCCGGCTTTGGCTTTGGCAAAACCACCGCGCACAACCTAGAATTATTGGGGCAACTCAAACGCTTCAGCCAATTCGAGTGCCCGGTATTGGTTGGGCTGTCCCGTAAGGGCAGTATTGGTGAGTTAACGCAGCAAACCGAACCCTCCCTGCGCTTAGCGGGCTCGCTTGCCGCGCATATCGTGGCGGCGCAACGCGGCGCTGGCATTATTCGCACCCACGACGTACGTGCGACCGTGGATGCTCTGCGCGTGCTGCAAGCCATTCCCCCCGCACGCATCGATAAGGCCAGCGTTTCGCCGGATTTGATGGCGATGTTTGGTTGAGCTGACGTTGGCTAGTGCTTCCTCTGGCTAACTACGTCAAAGCCCGCGTGCGCGGGATTTGTAGACATTAGGCAGCCTGAAGCTTGGCCGCGAAACAGGAATTGTTAAGCCCATTGTCAATAATAGCCACGTGGGTCAAATAAGTGCCAATTTGTCAAAGTCTTGCGCCGTTTAGTAGGTGCAAGTAGTGGCAGACTCAACACTTGAATCATTGCGAAGATTGATTAATGTGGCAAATTGTTATTAATAACTCCCAGCCTATGGCCGCGGCTTACCAACGCTTAGTGCGGTGCGGGCTAATTTTGTTCGCGTCATCGGTATCCTCACTTGCCTGGAGCGGTCAAGAAGTTGCCAGCGCGAAAGTGATTGCCACTGGCGGTGCTGCCGCCGAATCAAGCACTGCGCGCTGGTTTGTGGTGTCGGTGGAGGGCAAAAAAATTGGCTACCAACGTCAAGTAATCGACACCACCGCTAATCTCGTGCGCCAGACTGACACCTTGGATATTGTTATTGACCGGGGTGCGGAAAAGGCATCGCTCTACACCGAAACAATGACTGAGGAAACCCCAGCTGGGCGGCCGCTGAGTTTTGCGGTGCGCTACCGCGCCAGTAGCCAGGAAACGCTTACTCAGGGTAGCGTGCTTGCTGATCGCACTATGCAGATCACCGAAACGGTGAACGGCGTTGTGCGTCCGATGCGTACGCTGAAGCTGGCAGCTGATGCGCTTTTTCCTAACGCACAGCTCAATCGACTTCGAGCCAGCGGGCTCAAAACTGGAAGTACCCTTACTTTTGTTGCCTTTGATCCCAGCGTGATGCTGAGCTTTCCGGTGCAAACAAAAGTACTTTCACGCCAGCAAATGGACACGTTTGAGGGCTCGAAAACCCTGTTGAAAGTTGAACAAATTATGCATTTGCCGAACACCGACGTGCCCTCCAGTGCACTCGTGGATGCTGATTTCAATCTCTATACAGTTGATACCGCGATCGGTGGACTCAATATGCGCCTTGCCGCCAGCACGCGAGCGCTTGCGCTAGCGCCAAATGAAGTCAGTAATTTTTTTGTCGAACAGTTTGCGAAAGCTCCGCGCGCGCTAAGTGCCAAAGAAGAAGCGGGAACGTTGCGCTATCGCA
>JAYTAO010000513.1:0-2838 GCA_043737435.1 Rhodanobacteraceae bacterium
AACTCGGCTTACTCGCCACAAGTGCTGTTTTGGGATGGCCGTGCTGGTTCGGTGTTTACTGATCCAATCACTGGCCTAGTTCTTATTCAACAAGGTGGCGCGCTTGAGAATCAAGCGCTGGGCCCCTTGTTGGATACCAATGAAATGTCCTCAGTTAATGCAGTTGTTAGCGATTTGCCCGGGCGCTTGAGCCAAGTGCGGCCACTGGCATTAGCCAGTGCGGTGCCAGCCGAATTAAGCACGTGGATCAATGGGCGCGACTATGCCGCCCTTTTTAACGATGCCTTTGGCGCAGGCGGCGTGACACCGGCGCGGATTGCGTTAGCGATCGCAAGCTATGAGCGCACACTCAATGGTAATCAAACGCCATTTGACACCTTTAATGGCGGCACACAAACCGCGCTTACGGCCCAGGAACAACGTGGTTTGGGGGTATTTCGAGGCAATGATTGTGCCGTCTGCCACGCTGGCCCTTTGCTCAGTGATAACAGTTTTCGCTACATCGGCGTACGCCCAGCAGTGGAGGATCTGGGGCGTTTTAATCAAACCGGCAATCAACAAAACCGCGGCAATTTAAGGTTCCTAGCCTGCGTAATGTCGAGTTACGCCCGCCCTTCATGCATAACGGACGCTTCAACACGCTCGAGGAAGTTGTCGAGTTCTACAACCGCGGTGGCGATTTCAATGAACCCAACAAGGACCCAAATGTGCGGCCGCGTAATCTCACCGCCGCTCAAAAAGCCGATTTGGTGGCGTTTCTAAAACGCCCATTGACCGATCCTCGGGTCGGCCCAGAGCTGGCACCATTTGATCGCCCGAACCTTTACACCGAATCGAACCATGTCCCGCTAATTCAAGGCACTGGCGTCGCCGGCAACGCCGGAGTCGTGCCGAATATAATGGCGATTGAGCCGCCACTGCTGGGTAATCGGAATTTTACCGTCCAGCTTTCCCGAGGCCTGGCGAACGCAGCAGCGACACTCGTAGTCGGTGACAGCGACCCCGGTTTGCCAACTAGCGCCACGCTACCCCAGGGAGGCTTTGCCAACATCGCTACAAATTTGAATGCGACCGGCGATGCCTCAATGCAGCTGAGCTTGCCGGACGCACAAGCGCAGCTGGGGCGCACGCTGTATGGTCGGATCTATGTTGTTGATCCAGCCGCCGTGCACGGCATGGCGGTGACTGCCGCGTTTAAAATCACGCTGTTCGGGGAAAGCGATGTGCTGATGCAGGCGGGGTTCGAGTAATTTCGACGGCCGTGCGAGTTTTGCTCAGCACACAGTAGACAAAAAAACTTTTATCAAAATCGCCCTGCGGCAATCCAGGGCGGTTTTGTCATTTTAGCGCTGCCTACTCAAAGCGCTTGAAAGTGCGCACTTCTGCCCGCAACTCAAGATCTACAAAGCTAATCAACCGACTTCACAAGGAGTTTGCAATGGAGCAATACCACGGAACCACCATCGTTTCAGTGCGCCGCGGGCGAAACGTGGTGATCGGCGGCGATGGACAAGTCACATTGGGAAATACCATAGTCAAAGGCAATGCGAAAAAAATTCGACGCTTATGGAAAGGCGAAGTACTTGCGGGGTTTGCTGGGGCCACGGCGGATGCATTTACCCTGTTCGAACTATTCGAAAGCAAGCTGGAAAAGCACTCCGGGCATTTGGTGCGCGCTGCGGTTGAGTTGGCCAAAGACTGGCGCACCGAACGGCGCTTGGCGAGGCTGGAGGCGATGCTGGCGGTAGCAGATCGCGAAGCGAGCTTGATTATTACCGGCAACGGCGACGTGCTGGAGCCGGAAATGGGGCTGATCGCTATTGGTTCGGGTGGTAATTACGCCTTAGCCGCAGCCAAGGCGCTGTTGGAAAATACCGAAATGGCGCCGCGTGAAATTGTTGCCAAAGCGCTGAAGATCGCTGGAGATATTTGTATTTATACCAATCATTCACACATGATCGAAGAACTGACTTAACGCCGTACGCGAATCGCCTGTGCCCGGGTACGTAACTGCCACGCACGCATCGTTTTTTGTCCGATCAATTGCAAGGCCATGGGCAAATTAATCAATGCGTATGCTGCCAGCGGAATCGCAATCAACCAAAGCCAAGCGGGACCAAATAACGATGATTCAGAGTTCGAGGCGAATGCCAAATTAGCGGCGAGGCCGAAAGCCAGCCAGGTGCGGAAAATTGCCGATGTTTGGTTAGGTTGCGTTTGCGTTTGCATGAGCGGATGCCGGTTGGGGGTGGGCTCAAAGCGTGTAGAGGCAGTGTCGCAAAAGCTGAGACAGGAATCTGCGATTACAACCTGAAACCTCAACCCGCCAATATCGCCCGCATTGCCGCCAAATGCCCGGCCGCTAGTTTTTTTGCGCGCTCCGCTTGCGCTTCTGGTGGCGGCAGATCAATTTCTGGCAGCTCTGATAAAAATCGGCTTGGATCACAGCCTTCAATAGCGCCGTAGCGGTTGCGCGCTTTCGGATAGCTAAGCGTTAGCTGTTTGCGGGCGCGGGTTATCCCGACATACAGCAAGCGCCGCTCTTCTTCTAGGCGGCCTTCGTCAATGGCGGAATGGTGCGGAAAAGTGCCGTCGTCCATGCCGATCAAAAACACATGATCGAATTCCAAGCCTTTAGCGGAATGCAGCGTCATCAGGCGCACCGCGTTTTCGCTGTCATCATCCTTGCCCGCCAGCGATATCTGCGTCAGCGCCGCGTTTAAGGTGTTTAGCCCGCGGCCCTTGGCGATATGCGCGGGGGCGTAACTGCTGAGCCAGGTGGTGAAGTCGGATAAAATTTCGCGGCGGCGCTCAAAAATTGCGGGGTCACGGTTTTGT
>JAYTAO010000514.1:0-2833 GCA_043737435.1 Rhodanobacteraceae bacterium
TGCGATGCCTGCAAAGCGCACCTTTCGGTCTGCTACGCTATGGGCTTGTACGTGCTAAAAGGCGTGGCGCCACTGGGCTCACCGCCGAACACGCGGATGCGAAGTTGACACCTCGCCGCCGCACAGGCGGCCATTTGACTATTAACTATAAGCAGAAGTATCGAATAACGTATTTACTTAATTATCAAAACGCACGCTCTAGGTTACATAACACCTATTAGGGTCGCTTCAGAAAACGGAAAAAATCGTACGCTAAGCTTTGAGCAGCAGCGCTACCAGGTCAGCGGACTCTATCTGGTAACGGCACCCGTCGTGCTGTGGAACACGGCAATGGTCATGCCGTCGATGATGCGCTCTTGCAGTACCTGTCACCGCTAGGCTGGGAGCTGTGCCACCGCCGCGCCAAAATCGGCGCTGGCAAATTCAGCCACTACGTCCTTTCAATTCAGCCACTACGTCTTTTCCCTGCGCAAATGGCCGCGTTGCGCACCGCCGGGTGCGAGCTGATCTTTCAGGAAAAGGCTTCAGGTGGCCACTGGGACCGACCGGAGTTGCATCGTCTCTTGGGCAGCTACGCAAAGGCCCAATTGGATCGCGCTAGGCCTAAGTTGCACAAACTCATGCTGCGTGCGGCAATACTTCGCGCTCGATTTTGGACCAGGAAGCGAGTTGCGCGGTCTTCAGTTCATAGCTTGTTTGCAGGTTCAGCCAGAACTGTGGCGTGCAATTGAAATACCGCGCGAGCCGCAATGCGGTGTCGGGCGTGATGCCGCGCTTTTCGCGAACGATATCGTTTACGCGCGGGGCAGCAACGCGCAACGCAACCGCCAGCGCGTGTGCAGACAAGCCCAGCGGCATCATGAATTCCTCGCGGAGAATTTCGCCGGGGTGTATAGCTCGCATCTTGTTCATCTTTCCTGCCTCAATGGTAGTCAACAATTTCAACCTCTTCCGGGCCGCTCATGCCCCAGCGAAAACAAATTCGCCACTGGTCGTTAATGCGTATGCTGTATTGACCTTTCCGATTACCTTTCAGAGCTTCAAGCCGATTCGCTGGTGGCGCGAACAAATCTCTCAGTTCCGCTGCATCGTCCAACATTTGCAGTTTGCGAGTCGCGACCATGCTGATATTGGCGAATCGCCGGACACGTTTACCGTCGTAAAGCGCCTGGGTATCACTGCATTTGAATGAACGAATCACATGAATAGCATATAACGTTCAGCGTTAAATTGCGAGCGTGCATTGCAGATGAATGTGGGGTCGCCTCAGAAAACGAAAAAAATCGTACGCTAAGACCCCGTTGTATCTTGATCCTGGGTAGAAACCCGTGCGTATCCAAGGAGCATCGTTGCGCAAACCTGTTGCTATTTCAGTTTATTTTGCAATACCTTTATGCACCGCGCAATGCCTTGCTGGACGGTTGGCCCGTCCGCGTTGCGCAAACGACCGTTTGTGCAACGAGGCCGAGGCAATTCGATGCACGTCCAATTTCTCACTCCCGAACAACGTGGTCACTATGGCCGATACGTCTGTGACCCGACTACGGATCAGCTGACGCGCTACTTCCATCTCGATGACACCGATCAGACGCTGATCGATGCCAAGCGTGATGATCACCCTTAACCCGGTTTTACGTTCCATTGCTCCCTAAACCCCACTTAATGGCCTAACGTGCCGCGCGCTTACCTTTGAGCACGCCCCTGGAGCAGGGTTGGGCTTAGTGAAAGCGCTAATTTTGGATTTTGATGCTTTCTAGAATCTTGATCGCGTCGCGATAATCCGGCCCTTCAATTGCGTCACTTAGCACGGTGCACTTGATTAAGTATTTTGTACCCAAGCTCAAAAATACCAGGGTAGAGATTTTGTAGTTTCCAATTGCTACCGGTTTGCCGACCAAATCCGGGTCGGTAAAATCAGCATAAAAGCCCTGACCACCAGCAATTTTTAAACCTTTAGGCGTAATTTTGGCCAACTCGTCGGGTGAACTGACATATGGGCGGCTGTCAAGTCGCACCAGGTTTTTCAAAGTCTCGGGCTTGGAGAATTCCGCGTCATCTTTGCCGAGCACAGAAATCAGAACCGATGCGTTGCGCCCCTCTGGCGGCGAAAGTCTGTAGGTTTCAAACGGCATTCCCGGCATGCCTGAGTCTTTGGCGGAATGCCAACCCGCGACAGCACGCACTAGCAGAGGCTCAGCCGAAGAGACGCGAAGATCGCTTGCCTGCGCAACGGAAAATGCAAAACAAACCACCAAAATGACGAAGTAGTTCCGCATTTTATGCACGCCTTTACAGTCCAGATTTGAAGCAAGTCTAGCGCTTCGTATGTATCGAGGTTGGCATTTTTTTCAGATACCGGTAACTTGACACAGTGGCGCACGGTGATCGCTGCTGACGCGATGAGTGTTGAGGGTTCGTTGAGCCTGAGCAGCGACGGCCATTTGCTGCCCAGCAGTCCGCACGCGATCTGGGATTGACCATAGCCGAACTCGTCGACGATTTTGATCAACAAACACGTGTGCCACTAAACCAACTTCTAGCCGGATTCATACAGCTTCACATTGGCGCAAAAGAGCTTCCGGCCGGTGACTGCGAAGTCGGAATACTCGTTACGCGAGCATTTGTGGACAACCGCCTCGACAAATGCCAGAGCGCGCTGAATGCATCGCTGAGGCGCAACAAAGGTCGTGGCCGGCGGGTTTCTCGGCCTAACACATCAAAATGCGAGGTCATTGATAGCTGCTGAGCGCCCCGAGACGCTCGATGTGACATAACGCCTATTCGGCGCACTGCACTTTCAAGCACCCTTTCCCTTGCCTTTGAGCGCCGATTC
>JAYTAO010000515.1:0-2815 GCA_043737435.1 Rhodanobacteraceae bacterium
TGCCGCCATTCCAGCCAAAATCTCGGCACGCGATTTGGCGTTTTTTTACGGCGATTTCAAAGCCGTTAAAGACATTAATTTAGACGTTTTGAATCATCGCATCACCGCGCTGATCGGCCCATCGGGCTGTGGCAAATCCACGCTGTTGCGCATTTTTAATCGCATCTATTCGATCTACCCAGGGCAGCGCGCGGAAGGGCAGGTATTGCTGGACGGGGAAAACGTATTGGATAAAAATTATTCCTTAAATCGCTTGCGCGCCAAAGTCGGCATGGTGTTTCAAAAGCCGGTGCCATTTCCGATGTCGATTTATGACAACGTCGCCTATGGCATCAACCATTTCGAAAAACTGAGCCGTAGCGAAATGAATGATCGAGTTGAACATGCGCTGCGCCAAGGTGCGCTTTGGGATGAAGTGAAAGACAAGCTAAAGCGCAGCGCATTAGGGCTTTCCGGTGGTCAGCAACAGCGCTTGTGCATCGCGCGTGCCGTCGCGCTAAAGCCTGAGGTGCTGCTGTTTGATGAGCCCACCAGCGCGCTGGATCCAATCGCGACCGGGCGTATTGAGCAGCTATTTGCCGAGCTTAAAACGCAATTTACAATTTTGATTGTGACCCACAACATGCAGCAAGCGGCGCGCTGTTCGGACTACACCGCGTTTATGTATTTGGGCGATTTGATCGAGTATGGCCCGACCGAAAAAATCTTCACCAAACCTAGCAAGCAACAAACCGAAGACTATATTACCGGCCGCTTTGGTTGACCCTAAAAACAGCAATCGACCGCTGATGGGTTCGCTAAAGCTATGAATAAATTAAAGTATTTAGGCGTCGCGAAGTTCGCTTCGTAGGCGAAGGACGCTACGAACAAGATTGCACGTTTTTTTGACGCCCCAGCGTCGTTATTTCGTCGTTGCAGGCAATGCGCATGCGGCCTCCTCATGCCTCGCTGGAACGCCAAAAAAAAGCGCACTCTTGTCCGTCGAATTGCCGTTTCTAGGCTTAAGGAACTAACAATGAACAACGAACACATTGTCAGAAGTTTTGATAGCGAATTGGCGCGCCTGTACGGTGAAATCGAGCGTATGGGCGCGCTCAGCGTTTCCCAGCTGGAGCGCGCAGGTGAAATTTTGCTGGCGCGCGATGACGCCGCAGCCAGCGCTTTGATCGCAGCCGACGCCGAAATCGACGCGTTAGAAAGTGTGATCAGCCAAGATGTGTTGCGCTTGCTGGCGCTGCGTCAGCCGATGGCGCGCGATTTGCGTGAGGTTTACAGCACGCTAAAAATTGCCGCGGATATTGAGCGCGTCGGTGATCTGGCCGCGAACGTGGCCAAGCGTTCGAAAGTGTTGAACTTGAGCCGGGTTATTCCTGCAGTCGCCGGATTGCCCGCGCTGATTGACTTGGCGGCGGAACTGGTGCGCGAGGCAATCAAATCTTATTTAACGCGCGATGCTGAACTCGCCAAACGCATTCGCGAACGCGACGCGGAATTGGATCAACTCTACACGCGTTTATTTCGCGAAGTGCTGACCTACATGGCCGAAGACGCGCGCATGATCACCGCCTGTTCGCATTTGCTGTTTATCGCGAAAAACATCGAACGCATTGGCGATCACGCCACCAATATCGCGGAGTCCGCGTGGTTTGTGGTGCATGGCGAAGTGTTTAGTGAAGCGCGTACTAAGCGGGATGGCACAACGGTTTAACTTCTTAAATTGTGATCCTAAATTGGTATTCTGGGCATCTAGCCTCGTGTACTGGATGCACCATGCAAATGACAAAAAACGCGATCAAATGGTTTGCAATTCCGGCGCTCGATTTCAACCGCGCGAAGCAGTTTTACAGCGCGACTTTTGATTTTTCTATGCCGGAAATGTCAATGGCGCCAAATACCATGGCCCCAACCGGGCACCGCTTCTGCGTGGTGCAGGCGCGCCAAGATTTGAGTGTAGCGCCGGGGGTGCAGGTTTGGGCTTAAATTTGGCAGGGTGGTTTGGCTCAATTTGTTTACTTGTTGCGCCCTGGCTTGTCAACGCAATCGGCGCGGCGCCGCTAGCCGAGCGCGCCAAAGCGAGTGCCGCCCCAAGCGCTTTGGTGGGCAGCGCCGACGACGCACTTGCCGTGACTTTAAGCTGGTCTTATTCCGGTAAAAGTGCGTTCGGCTTTGTGCTTGAACACTGTGAAACCGATGGCGGCGGCTGCGTATCGGCGGCGCTGATACGCCCGGATCAACGGCACTTTGACTTTTATTTTATGCGCCCACATCGCTTTCGCATTGGTGCTTTTGGCAAAAGTGGCCGTTCGCGATGGAGTGTGCTAACGCCAATGCTAGGGCGCAATTAGCAAACTGAGTTGATGCCAAAACCTGCGACATGGAAACTCGATGGATCGCAAAGTGCGGCAGCCAAGCGGATTGAGAAGGCCAAATTGCTGCCAAATTCCTCCTGCACAACGCCAAAAGATTTGGCGCTACGCGGCGATCAGCTAGTTTGCATTCAGGGCCTTACAGACTGGTATCAAGAGCGCGACTCGTGTGGCACGGGCGGTTGCATTTTCAACTCTTTCACCGCCATCAATGGCTGCTATAGCCTAAGCGAGCAAATCTTGGCGAGCGCACCTTGCTATGGCAAGAACGCATCAGGATATGTTTACGCCAATAGCAGCGGTAGTGCTTATGAGGGCCGTACGATGATTTTTTTCAATGGTGAACCGGGCAATTCGTTCAACTGGAACGCGCTTCAAGAGATTGATTTCAGCGTGTCGGTGGAACAGTCGGTGCAGTCGCCTGATTTTTATCAGAAATAAATAGCGCC
>JAYTAO010000516.1:0-2811 GCA_043737435.1 Rhodanobacteraceae bacterium
GCGCTGGAGCTTGCCGCACGCGTGCGCTATCACAGTCAAGCCTATTTGGCCTCCCAGCAACGACACGCCGCCTATCGCGCAGTGGTAGAAGGGCAGCGCGCCATGCGTGCGCGAAATATTGAAATCGAGCGGCAAAAGGCGTTACTAGAGCAGCAAGCACTGATGCTAGAAAAGGCGAATCAAGAGCTGGCCGAAAGTGCGTTTTCCGATGCTTTGACGGGCTTACGCAACCGCCGCTATTTCAAAACCTATATCGAAGCTGAGTTTCACGACTGGGAGCCGGAAGCCGTTGATTCACTTACGGCGCTGGCGGATGCGCCTGTAGAGGATGTGCAGCGCCGAGAATTTGGCGATGACTTGCTGATGTATATTTTTGATTTGGATCATTTTAAAAACATTAACGACACCTACGGCCACGATGCGGGTGATGTGGTGTTGGTCGAAGTGGCGCGTCGTTTACGGGCAACCGCGCGCGCGGGTGATTCGCTGATGCGCTGGGGTGGCGAAGAATTTTTGGTGGTTTCGCGCGGTGTGCGCCGCGACAACGGTGCGGGATTCGCGCAGCGCATTATGGCAGCACTGGCCGATACGCCTATTGTGATTCCAAGTGGTCACGCGTTACGCATCACCGCCTCCATTGGTTGGGCACCGTTTCCTTGGGACCGCGCCAATCCGCAGGCGGTTAGTCAGGAGGACGTGCTGTTTATGGCAGACAACGCGGTGTACTTGAGTAAACGTGGCGGCCGGAATCGCGCGTTTGGCGTGCTGCCGAAAGTAGACGTTGCGGACAGTTGGCCCGCGCACGTGCGCAAGGCGGGCAAAGAAGCACCCGATCAGTTAGCGGCTGAAGATCATAAAACTCTGGATCTGATTATGACGCTAGGTCCAGCTGATTTAAGCCAACGCACCGGCCAATGAGTATGCGAAAAATCGACACGCATGCTCACATTCTGCCGCGCGATTGGCCAGATTTAGCAACCAAATACGGTGACCTGCGCTTTCCCAGCGTTAGCCATAGCGTGAGCGCGGATGGACTTGAGCTGCATCGAATCTACAAAGATGGCAAATTTTTTCGCGAAATTTGGCCAAATACTTGGGACCCAGCGCTGCGCATTGAGCAATATCGACAATTTGGTGTTACCGAACAGGTTATTAGCACGGTGCCAGTGATGTTTTGCTATTGGGCAGACGCTGCGCGAGCGTTGGAGCTGCACCGGGCCTTGAATGAGCACATGGCTGAAGTTTGCCGTACGCATCCAGCGCACTATCACGCGCTGGCAACGGTGCCGCTACAAAGCCCAGAGATCGCTGTTATCGAACTAGAGCGTGCGAAACGCGAATTAGGCTTAGCTGGGGTACAAATCGGCTCGCATATTGGCGATTGGAATTTAGATGCGCCCGAATTGAGCGATTTTTTCTCCGCATGCGCGGATCTGGACTTGGCGGTGTTAATTCACCCGTGGGACATGATGGGGACCGCCTCCATGCCAAAGTACTGGCTACCTTGGCTGGTGGGAATGCCTGCCGAACAGTCCCGCGCCGCCTGCTCCCTGATTTTTGGCGGCGTATTGGAACGCAATCCGCGCTTGCGCGTGGCGTTTGCACATGGGGGAGGTGCCTTTCCTTACACGCTGGGCCGTATCGAACACGGCTTCACTATGCGCCCGGATTTGGTCGCAACCGACAACGCGCGTAGTCCACGCGAATATCTGACGCGCCTGTATTTTGACAGCTGTGTGCACGATCAACGGGCGCTTGAATACTTGATCGATACCGTCGGTGCGGAACACGTCATGCTGGGTACCGATTACCCGTTTCCGCTAGGCGAACAAAGCCCAGGTGAGCTAATTGCCAATCTGCCTGGCCGCGAAATGCAGCAAGAACATTTGAACTATCGCACCGCGCTGCGATGGTTGGGGCTTAACTAATTCGAGAAAAACCGACTTCGCGCGAAGTCGGTTCGTACTTGGACTTTCGATGCGGTGAATCAATCCAGCTTTAACGCACCCCGACTGGAGTCACGGCGTTTTTGTTCCTTCGCATCGAAGTCAGCCATGCAGCGCCGTGATTTGGTAACCATGAAGCATTCCATGTAATCGGACGCTTCAATCAACGCGGCGCGAATGGCTTTACCTGCAGGAGTTTTATTTTGATTGGCCAAGGTGCCACCGAAGCCACCGCGTGACAAACCTAGGCTCATACCGCCGCCTTTACTACGGCCTTCAATGCTGCGGCTGTAGGCAATGGCACCGGTGGTGGAATCGATAATGCGCAAATCCACGGCTAAATAAGCGCTTTCACTATTGCCGCCCACCGATATACCGCCAAAACTAATACCGCCGCCGGTACTGGCGACGTTTTCTTCATAGGCAGTGACGGTGCCAGCAACCAAGTATTGAGCGCCGACTAATTTGCCCATGCGTGCGCCCGTGGCAGCCGTTACGCGGCCCGAGGCGGCTAAGTTTTGCTCTTCCAAAACGCTTTGAATTTTGCTGCGCTCAAGCACGGTAAAGGATCGACTGGACGCAAGCTCATTGCTCAACATGCCGGAGAGCTCCCAGCCCACGCCGCCGCCCCACCAGCCCGCACCGGATTCATTTTTAAACTCAATGACGGCGATTGTAGGTTTTGGCCCGCCAGCAAATGCCGTAGGTGCCAGCGCGGCAGCGCCAAAAGTGAGAGCAAGAGCGATTAAAAGTTTTTTCATGGTTTAAGCCTTTTTTAGTTACTAACGGTGCGATGATTGGGACGTGAAGAATTGTAATTGATCTAAGTGCACCGAGCTTAATTGACCCACATTTTCCTCAATTT
>JAYTAO010000517.1:0-6963 GCA_043737435.1 Rhodanobacteraceae bacterium
TACTTAGCCCGCACGTTAACGCTAGCCCTTCAGCGCGAATATCACCCCGTCCAAAATCATCTGCACCGATAGCGCCACCAGCAGCATCCCCATCAAACGCTCAAATGCGGTCAGCACGCTGGCACCCAACAATTTGTACAGCCCGGTCGAGCAAAATAAAATCACGCTGGTGGCGAACCAGGCTGCAGTTAGCGCGATCGACCAATCGACGGTGCGTTCGGGGTGATCTTGCGCCAGCAGCATTAGCGCCGCCATTGTCGATGGCCCCGCCACTGAGGGAATCGCTAGCGGCACGATGAAAGGCTCGCCGCCCGGCGTTTCGCCAAAAACACCGCCTTCAACCGGCGGGAAAATCATGCGGACGCCGATTAAAAACAGCACGATGCCGCCAGCGATGGTCATGCTTTCTTGGCGCAAATGCAGCGCGGCAAGAATAAATTTACCAGCGAATAAGAACACCATTAGTACCGCGAGGGCGATCAGCATTTCCCGAACCAGCACGATATTGCGCCGCTTTGGGCTCAAATCTTTCAGCACTGACAAGAAAATCGGAATGTTTCCGAGCGGATCCATAATCAAAAACAACAAAATAGCCGCGGAAAGGGTGGTCATGACGGTTGAGGTTTAGTAGTTTGAAGCCTGAGTGTGCCCAAATTTTGGGCAATAAGCGCGCACGACTTCGCAGCCCGAACGGAAATTTAGCGCTAAGCTGACGCAAATCTTCTGGAAGTTGTATTTATGAAAATTCAGCGGCTTTGCCAACTATTCGGTCTTCTATGCTTAGCCAGCGCATACTGCCAAGCGCAAATCGGCGTACCCCAACTACAGTTCGCTTACGGCGGCTGCAGCGTTTCGTCTTGCCAAACCGGCTGGTACGCTGGGCCGGCCGTCGCCGACATTGACTTAGACGGTGTTCCCGAGATTGTCTCGGGCAGCTACGACGTGGTGGCATTGACCCCCAGCGGCACCGTGAAATGGCGCGCCACTCATGCCCAGCGAGTGTGGCCAGCGATTGTGGTCGCGGATTTTGTTGCGACCAGCGCTGGCTTAGAAACCGCCGTGGGCCGCGGTGGCAATCAGTTGACGATCTACAGCGCGACCGGCGCAGTACTTTGGGCAGTTTCGCCGTTCACAGGCGGTGAAGTGCGCAGCTTGGCCGCCGCCGATATTGACGGTAACGGCGATCTGGAAATCATCGTCGGCCGTGCCTCTAGCGGCGGCAATAATCAAGTTAGCGTTTATGAGCACGATGGCACGCTGCGGCCGGGTTGGCCCGCGCGGCGCACTGGGGAGTTGGGATCCGGTGCTGGCATGTACAACGAAAATTTGGCAATCGGCGATTTAGACCAAGACGGCCAAAGCGAAATTTACGCCCCCACCGATACCCATTACATCACCGCACTGCAGCCGAATGGCAATCAGCTTAACGCCAGCACCATTTATGGCTTGAGCTCAGGTGTTGCGAAGTCTTGGGCGCAAGTCGGTGTGCACGTGGATCAAGCGGCAGACTTGCAAGGCTTTGCCGATTGCGGCACCCAGCATCGTCCTAATTTTGCCAATGCTGCACCCGCGATCGCCGATCTAGACGGCGATGGCAGCAAGGAGCTGATCGTGCCCGGCGATGTCTACAATTGCGCCGTGGGTGACCCGGACGGCGATCTGTACTACCTGCCGTGGATTTTGAAGCGTGATCGCACCCGCTGGATGAGCCCTAGTTTTGATTGGACCGTCATTCCACCTGCCGGGCAAAGTTCTGCAGCAACGATCCAAGGGCAGTTTGGCATTATCGAAAACGCGGTCGTCAATGCCGTGCCCGCCGATTTAGATGGCGATATGCAAAAGGAAATCATTTTCGCCAGCTACGATGGCAAAGTGCACGCGTGGTGGCTGGATAAAACCGAAAAACACAGCTGGCCTTACGTTGTGCCTGGCAGCGGCTTTAGATTTGCCGCCGAACCGGCGGTGGCAGATTTAGACGGCGATGGCAAAAGCGAAGTCATATTTACGACTTGGCCACAAAAAGGCGGCAACGCGGTGGGCAAATTGATCATCTTGAGCTATCAAGGCGTATTGCTGCAGTCGGTCGACTTGCCCGCCCCGCGCGGTGGCGATTGGAACGGCGGTTTGGCGGCACCGAGCTTGGCGCAATTAGATGCGGACGCCAATCTTGAAGTCGCCATTGGCACGAGTCAATCCGGCGTGGTGGTTTATGAGATCCCGGGCTCTGCCAACGCCCGCATCCAATGGGGCACCGCGCGTGGCGGCCTGTTACGCAGCGGGCAAGCGGCGGTGGCCGCAAACTTGGATATTTTATTGCGCAATGGCTTTGAATAAAGCCATGGCGTTGATTGAAGCAGTGGACTTTCACTGAGGCTAAGAGCGTACTGCTCTCAGCAGCTGATCGCCTGCGTCAATTCGATCCAGCTTGGCGGCGCGGGTGCAATGTAGTCTTGCTCGGCGCTCATGCCGCGCTGAATGTCTATGCGGTCCAATTGCGGCGCGATATCACACAATAAATCCAGCACATAGGCACGCAAAACGCGATCTTGCGGTAATACGGCCCAGCTAATGCAGCTAACTATTGCGGACGGGAGTTGCAGCACGACTAAGTCGTGATCTAGGTGCGCGCTGATGGCCATTTCCGCCAGAATGCCGACGCCTAAACCCGCGCGGGTGTAGGTTTTGATCAGATCGGCTTCGCTGGCGGTCATCGCGATATTGGGCGAGTAACCAGCGCTTAAAAAACCGCGCTGTAGCGACGAATCGGCGCGCAGAGTTGATTCATAGCTAATGATCGGATGTTGCGCCAGCGCTTCAATGCTTACTGCACCCTGCGTGCTGGCGAGCGGATGTTGACTGGGCACAATTGCAATTCGTTTCCATCGATACAGCGGAATCGCAAAACCACCAGCGGGCGTTGCTCCAGAAGTGCTTATGATGGCGACGTCGGCCTGATCCGAGTTCAGGCTCCGCAGCACTTCGCCTTCGTCTTGCGACTGCAAATGTACGCTGACGCCCGGGTATTTGTTTTTCAAACAGGTAATCGGGTGCGGCAAAACGTAGCGCGCTTGCGTCGGTGTGGTGACGATCGTCAGTTTACCGTGCTGTTCGGTACGCTCATTGGCGGCATAAGCGCGGATATTGCGGGCTTCCAACAGCATCCGCCGCGCATGCACCAAAACCTGTGCGCCACCGGGCGTGATGCTTTCTAAGCTTCTGCCTTTGCGCGTGAACAGTAAAAAGCCCAGCGATTCTTCTAGTAACTTGAGCTGCTTCGACAGCCCCGGCTGGGTCGCGTGCACGCGCTCAGCGGCCAAAGTAATATTGAGCCCGGAATCGCTAATTGCTATCAAATATCTGAGCTGGGTGAGTGTCATTTTACGTAATTGGTTTTGTATCGTTAACTGCGTGTAGACGTCTAAACGTCCGCCATCATAACCATTCGTTATCTGCTTTATGCAATTTCTTATTTTTGTTTATACCTAAGCGTTCATAAGCTCGCGTTCTGCACGCGGATAAAACCTCCAGATGAGTGAAGCAACAGCGCCGTTATTCCCAGTATTTTTGGACCTGCGCGACAAAATCGTGCTGGTCGTCGGCGGCGGTGCCGTGGCTAAACGTAAGGTTTCCAGCCTTCTTGAAGCCGGAGCGGAGGTTTGGGTGGGCGCGCCAGAGCTAGAGCAATCCCTGCAAGAATTAACGTCCGCAGGCCGCATTCGCTATCTCGCGGGTGGTTTCGAGCCCGCTTGGCTGGATGGCTTAAGCATTTGGCTGGTCATTGCGGCCACCGATCAACGTCAGACCAACGAGCAAATCGCGCACGCGGCAACAGCGCGCAGGATTTGGGTCAACGTGGTGGACGACGTGGCGCTGACGGCGTTTCACATGCCCGCGCGTGTCGAGCGTGGGCCGTTACAAATCGCCATCTCTAGCGGCGGCGCCGCGCCCATGCTAGCGCGCCACGTTCGGGAAACTTTGGAGACGCAGTTTGATGACGCCTACGGCGGGTTGGCGCTGCTGTTTCAGCAACTGCGCGGACAAATTCGTGCGGCGTTCCCCGACTTAACGCGGCGCCGCGCTTTTTTCGACTCTTGTCTGCGGGGCGAGGCGCTGCATTTATTGCGCAGTGGCGATGCGCTTGCTGCGCATTCGGCGGTGTTAGCAGCGATAAACGCACAGCAAGCGCTGGGCTCGGTTGGGCGAGTGGCACTGGTGGGAGCAGGCCCAGGGGATGCCGGCTTGCTGACCCTGCGTGCCTTACGTCTGTTGAATCTGGCCGACGTAATTTTGAGCGATCAACTGGTCAGTACCGAGGTTTTAGCATTAGCTAGGCGCGATGCCGATGTCATTTTCGTGGGCAAAAAAGGCGGCGCGCACTGCACTCCGCAGGAGGAAATTCATCAGCAAATGCTGACGCACGCGCGCGCCGGAAAGTTGGTGGTGCGCCTGAAAGGCGGCGATCCGTTTGTCTTCGGCCGAGGCGGTGAAGAGCTGCAATTTCTGAAAGCGAATGGCGTGGCGTTCGAAGTTGTTCCCGGCATTACCGCTGCGATCGCGTGCGCCGCCTACAGCGGCATTCCGCTGACGCATCGGGACTATGCGCAGTCGGTGCGCTTTGTTACCGCGCATTGCAAGCTTTCGCTAGACACACTGGATTGGCACGCACTGGCACAAGAGCGGCAAACCTTGGCGGTTTACATGGGTGTAAGTAGCGTCGCTGTTTTTCAGGATCAGCTACTGCAACACGGACGCGGTGCCAACACACCCTTTGCAATAGTGGAAAACGGTTCTAGAAAAAACCAACGCGTACTCACCGGGCGCTTGGCCGATTTGGCTGCGATTTCCGCGCGAGAAAATGTGCAATCGCCGAGCTTGTTATTGCTTGGCGAAGTGACGCAGTTAGCGCAGGAATTGCGCTGGTTTGGACAACTGGTGCAATAGTCCCAATGTGTTTGGTCATGACAAAGCTAATCAACGGCAACTTGCTGTTTGATGCTTGACGAAAGTAGCGCTGCATCAGCGGCCTAATGGTGCTTGCACACAGCGGTGTTCAGACAGGTTTTTTGGAAACACCTCTTCGACTGAAATGCAATTCGCTCAAAAGTAATAACGCGAACCGGTTCAAGGAACCAAGTTCGCGCAAAATTTAAGCGCATTCCTGCAGGTAAATTACAGCAAACGAGTAATCCTATTGATTCACGGCGCAGTGTTCAGCGCGCCACAAACAAACCATTCGTCGCCTGGCCTAGGAAACCCGGAAACACTTCCGCCAATTTGCTGGCATTACCACAGCGCTTTGCCAGCGCCTCCGCCAGCACCGCGCGGTAATCGGTGGTCACGCGTAAATCACCGCCTTCGAGTTGATTGGCGGCCAAACCAGGCCATGCGCCAAAGACTTGTTTGCCGATCACGCCGCCGCCCATGGTAAACATGCAGCTGCCGCGCCCGTGATCGGTGCCGCCAGAGCCGTTTTCCAGAACACGACGGCCAAATTCAGTCATGGTAATCACGGTGACCGATTTCATTCGCGCGCCTAAGTCTGTGTTGAACGCAGCCAATGTTTTTGCCAGCTCGTCCAGCAAGGCGGTGAGTTCCGTCGTTTGATTATTGTGCGTGTCCCAGCCGCCTAAATCACAGGTCGCCACTTCCACGCCGATGCCGCTTTTGATCAGCTTTGCCAAATCTTTCATCTGATTGCCAAACGTGGTGTTTGGATACGCAGCACTATTTTCCACCGCGATTACGCCTGGGTTTTTGCCTACCAGTTCATCGACTGCCGCAAAAGTGCGATTGCCGGTGCTATCCAAAAATCCGGTTCCGCTAAAGGTGGCTTCTAAGGTATTGCCTAAGTCAACTTTGCGCACATTGCTGGAATTGAGGCCAAAGCTATCGATGGTATTCAAGCCCACCACGGCTGCCGAGCCGCCCATACTTTTTGTGACCGTCTTGCCTACGGACAGCGCGCGAAAGGTGACGTCGCCCGTTTTTTTGGTAGCCATAAGATGGCGATTCAACCAACCGCTGAACACTTGTCCTTTTTCAAACCACGCACGCTCCATAAAATCTTGTGCATCGAAATGCGAACGGCTCGGCGTGGTTAAGCCAACCGCGTGCACTACCGACAACATGCCCTTATCCCAAATCGGTTTCAGTGGCGCAAGTGCTGGGTTCAGCGCAAATTTGCCGTCCAAATCAATCGCTGCACCGGTTGCAGTTCCGGGTTTAGGCACCGCGATAGAGCGTCGTTGCGCGTAATATTCGGATTCGGTGTAAGGCACGACGGCGTTTAAGCCATCCATCGCGCCCCGCTGGAAGATCACCACCAGCGTATCGGTGTTCCGCGCTGAGCTTGGATCCGCCGCAAAAACAATGTTTGGCGCGGCGGCCAAGGCAGCGCCGCTAAGTCCGCTGATTTTAAGGAAATCACGGCGCAAAAAATTCATACTGCTGTTATTGAATGACATGAGTTGGCTCCGTATAAGTCTCGCCGGAAGGCGAAACGGCGAACAAGTCTCGCCGGAAGGCGAAACGGCGAACAAGTCTCGCCGGAAGGCGAAACGGCGAACAAGTGGTCGTGGACTAGCGATAATTGAAGTAGCGTGAGCTGAGCATAAGCGCCACCATTTCCCGTGCGCGTGTAGCCAGCAAATCATTGCGGAGCACCGTGCTTGCACTTTCTCCCGCTGCAACACTGCTGATAAATTCGGAACGATCCGCGTAAGTCAATGGGCGTCGTAACAAGCGCGCGCTGAGTTTATCGACCATCTCGCCTGGCGTTTTTGCGCCACCTGTTAGCGCCAGTGCATCAATTACAATGCCGCGATCCAATCGCCCTTCGAGCGCGGCAAACACGAAATTCCACCTGCCTAACCACGCGGTCGTGTTGATCCAATCACTTGCAACATCCGGATAACCATTCGGCGAAGGCCAGCTGCACCAAACTTGCCCCAAACCTTCATAAAC
>JAYTAO010000518.1:0-6962 GCA_043737435.1 Rhodanobacteraceae bacterium
GCTCTCGGGGATAGGGTTTTTGAAGCTCCGCAAATTGCCATCGGCCCGTCAGCTTGCGGGCTAATCATTCGCTGCGGGAAAGCGGCCTGAGAGGAAACAATCATGGCAATTGAAACAGCTGATGCGTTCGTAAGCTTACCAGTGAGCGAGGATCCCCCGGTGTACTCGCGCGCGCTAGTTCTGAGCCTGCGTCAATCAAAGTGTGGCTAGACGTAATTGCGCGCTACCCGACAATGCGGAGTTGGGTAGCAGGCGCGCGCGGGTTCGGTGACGCAAGAATGGCTCCACCTAAAAACCGCAGTTGGCCGCTAACTAATTCCGATAAAGCTATGAATATGTTGAATAATTTAGATATTCCGAAGTTCACCTTGTGGCTGAAGGTCGCTACGAACAAGATTGAACACTTTTTTGACGCCCCAGCATCGTTGTTTCGTCGTTGCAGGCAATGCGCATGCTGCCTCCGCACGCCTTGCTCGAACGCCAAAAAAATGCACCCTTGTGTCCGTCCAACTGCGGTTTCTAGGTTCAAGCTTTGGCGCACGATTGATGGTAAAAAGCTGGCGCCCAAGGCGACGCTTGAGCCGACGGTGGTGATTCACGGCGTGTTTAAGCCACAGCGATTTCGTGATTTCCTGCAGCATTTCATTATCTTTGAAGAAGGTGCCGATTTCGGCGTGCTGCATAAATTATCGCGGGCGCTATTGGACGGGGCGCATGCATGAAGGCCTTCTAACACACGCTGGCCACGAACGATTTCGCCGTGGTTGCGATGGGCAATGACAAGTTAAAACTGATTGCCGCCGAGCTGATCACCGAAGTCAAGAAAAGTGAGAGCATTGATTAGAGGCTACGCGAAAGTGCTCGTGCCAAAATCCGCGTGATGGTGAAGCGTATTCTGAATAAATAGGGCGATGCGCCGGATTTACAGGATGCTGCGGTGAAACCTGTACTGGCGCAGGCGGAATTGCTATGTGCGGAGTGGGTTTGAGGCAAGACCAGCACTGCGCACACTGAGCAGCTCCGCGGCGATACTGACCGCAATTTCGCTCGGCGTTTCGGCACCGATGCACAGGCCAATGGGCGCTTTGAGCACCGCTAAAAGTGCGGCTGGAAATTCCGTGAGCTGCTGCTTGACCAAACGAATTCGGCGCGCGCTACCCATCATGCCGATTAGGGAAAATTCAACCGCACTGTGGGCGATGGCGTGCAGTGCGGTCAAATCATGACTGTAGCTGCGGCTCAGCAGTACCGCCATTGCGCGCGCCGCGCCGTGCTGCTGGTAAGTTTTTGCCGCCGCCAACGCACTGGCCCAGTCGCTAACAGCGGTGATTTCAAATTCGGGGCTAAGTGTGCAGCCAAACACCTCGTCGCGTTCGTCTATCACTGCGACTGGAAAACCTAAGCGCACCAGCAATTCCGCTAGCGCCACACCGCAATGCCCGCCGCCGCCGATCAAGCACATCGGCGCGGGTTCAAAGCGCAGCGCGTCTAAAGTATTTTGCTCGGCAGGCAGCAGGGTCACGGGATCAATGTTCGTGATATGCCCGCCTGTCAGAGCCGCGCTAACTGCCTGCGCGCGCTGATGTAAATCCGCAGCGGAAAAAGTGCTCAGGCACAAACGCATGTGGCCGCCACAGACGCCGCTGACGCTATTCGCAGCGCCATTTATTTCCGGATTAGAATGCCCCGACAAATCCACGACGAGTGTCTGGTTTGATTTAGCCGGGGCACTGAGTAAAGCCGCTGCGGCTAGCAAAACTTTGGCTTCACCTGCACCGCCGCCGATGCTGGCCACAGGCGCGATTAGTTCGCCGTCGGTGCCTAGCGCCACCGCCATTTGCGCGCCTTTTTTGCGCGGCGTGGAGCCACGGGTTTGCACCACGCTGGCAATGCACCAGCGCTGCGCCATTTGCGTTTGCGCAATTATTTGCCGGTAAAACTGCAGAGGCGTCACGTCCCGTGCTAATTTCTTAGCGCAGCAACCGCGCGCAATATTGCTTCGGGTGTTGATGGGCAGGCAAGCGCAATGGGACGTCGCATGGGCTTGATGGCAAACGCTGTGACCGCCTCGCGTAAGGCTTCGCGTACACTGATCGCTAACATCAACGGCGGCTCCCCCGCGGCTTTGCTGCCGTAAATCACGCCCGGCTGTGCGGCATGATCAAGCAGCGTTGTGGAGAATTCGCCCGTCAGCGCATCCGGTACTTCGCTGATCGTAGGTATTTTGTAGGTGCTGGGTGCCACGGTTTTTAAACGCCCGTTCGCATCCCAAACGAGTTCTTCCATGGTCAGCCAGCCCATGCCCTGCACGAAGCCACCTTCAATTTGCCCGATATCGATTAACGGATTCAACGAGTCCCCAACATCGTGCACCAAATGCGCCGCGCGCAAGCGCCATTCGCCGGTGTAACCATCAACCTCGACTTCGCTTACCGCCGCCCCGCACGAAAAATAATAAAACGGATGGCCGGTGTTGCTATCCATATCCCAGCTCAGTCCGGGCGTCGCGTAGAAACCTGTGGCAGCCAGGCTGACTCGATGCTCATAGGTGAGTTCTACCGCGCTTTGAAAACTTAACTGCTTGCCGCAAGCGCTGCGAATCTGATCGTTTTCGGCCCGTAGCTCGACGGTCTCAGTTAAGTCCCAATGTTTACGCAGCACGGCAAAAATACGCGCCAAAATGGCGTCGCATGCGCTTTTCACGGCTTGGCCATTCAGATCTGCACCCGCCGATGCGGCGGTCGCGGAAGTATTCGGCACTTTCTCCGTGCTGGTCACCATGATCTTGATGTGGTTTTGTGCGATGCCTAAACTGCGCGCGGCCACTGCCAACATCTTGCTGTGCAGGCCTTGCCCCATTTCGGTGCCGCCGTGGTTTATATGCACGCTACCGTCGTGATAAATCAATACGTGCGCACCGGCTTGATTGTACGTTACCTTATTAAATGAAATGCCGAATTTGACTGGCGTGATCGCCAGCCCACGCTTGCACACTGGATTGGTTTGATTGAACGCCGCTACCGCTTGCGCGCGTTCGGTGTAATTTCCTTGGCTCAGCGCTAACTGCCAAATGCGCTGCATGCGCAAGCCGCCATCGGCATCGCGCACGGGTTGGCCGTAATGCGTGTGATCACGATTTAATTCCGTGCCACTCTCGCCACCATAAAAATTGTGCGCACGTACTTTCTCGGGCGCTAAATCTAGCTGACGCGCAATCGCTGAGATAATTTCTTCAATTACCAACATGCCTTGCGGGCCGCCAAAGCCACGAAACGCGGTGTTAGAAACCTTATTGGTTCGTGCCATTAAGCCGGTCAAATGCACATGCGGCAAATAGTAAGCATTGTCGATATGCGCCATCGCGCGCGTCAGTACCGGCGGGGATAAATCTAGGCTCCAACCGGCGTCTGCGGTCAGCTCAGCGCGCAGTGCGGTGATGCGGCCATCGGCATCAAAGCCGACTTCGTATTTAGTCTGGAACGGGTGGCGCTTGCCGGTCAGCGTCATATCCGCCTCCCGCTTGAGCTTGATGCGTACCGGTTTGCCGGTGCGCACAGCGGCAAGCGCAACGAGCGCGGCAAAGGCATTGGCCTGGGTTTCCTTGCCACCAAAAGCACCACCCATACGCACGCAGCTGACCACGACCTCGTGCTGGCGCACCGCTAAGACACGCGCGACGATGTGCTGGGTTTCCGCGGGGTGTTGTGTGGAGGCATGCACGCGCAGCAGGTTTTCTGAGTCCACATAAGCCCAGCTAGCCTGCGTTTCCAGATAGAAATGATCCTGCCCACCGGATTCGAAGGTGCCGCTTAAGCGATGTGCTGATTCGGCCAACGCAGTTTCGGCGTCGCCGCGAAGCAAGTGCTTCGGTGCCATGTGATAGGCCTGCGCCGCTTGCGCTTCAACGAAGCTCAAAATCGGCGCCAGCGGCGCTAATTCCACTTGCACCAGTTTTGCCGCGCTGATTGCCTGCGCGTCGGTTGTTGCCACAATCCATGCGAGCGCTTGGCCATAAAATTCCACGGTGCGGCTCGGCAATAGCGGTTCGTCATGCACGATCGCGCCCGTGTCATTCAGCCCAGGAATATCGGCGGCGGTAATCACATCAATAACGCCTTCGGCCAGGCGCGCGGCGCTGACATCCAGCTGCACAATGCGGGCATGGGCAGCTGTGCTTAATACCGGCATCATGCTTAAGCATCCTGCGGGCATTGGCAGCTCGTCAGTGTAGCGCGCGGCACCGGTAACGTGGCCTATAGCGCTTTCGTGCGGACTTGCGTTCATGGCGCTCATGAGTGGGCCGCTTGCGTGGCTTGCATCATCTCAAACAAAAATTTATCAAACAAATTGCTGATCAACTGTTTGCGGTAGTCTGCGCTGCCGCGAAAATCACTGAGCGGAGTAAACGCCGCTTGCAGGGCAGGGCGCACCAAATCGCCTAAGTCCTTGCTCAGCGTTTTGCCCATCAGCAAAGCTTCCACAGCTAAAGCACGAATCGGAACTGCGGCGATGCCGCCGTAGGCTAAGCGCGCCTTGGTGATGACATTCTCGGCGTCCAGTTCCAGTAAAAAACATGCCGCGACTATGCTGATGTCGTCACTGCCGCGTTTGCCGACCTTGTAACTCTGCGTCAGCGTCGTCGCTTGGCGGTCAGCAGTCGAACTGATCGGCAGCTTGATGCGCACGCAGCGCACCAGTTCATCCGGCAAAAGTTCGGTTTTGCGATAGTCTAAAAAGTAGCTTGACGCGCCGACGCTGCGCTCACCGCGCACACTTTGCAGCACGATTTCAGCATCCAACGCCAACAGCACCGGCAGCAAATCACCGATCGGTGAGGCGGTGCCTAAATTGCCGCCCAGCGTTGCGCGGTTGCGTACTTGGGTGGCGGCAAACCAATGCAGCATTGTGTAAACGCCGCGCAACGCGCCGTTGCGATAACTCGATAAATCACTATCACCCAAACAGCTATGGCCACGTAAAGCCGCCTGCAATCTGGATAAGCTCACCGCAGCACCGATTTCTAATTGCCTCTCGTCAAGCTTAAGCTGCGACAGTTCAACCAGCGCATCAATGGCAATTAGCGGTTTTGGGTGCAGCGCATTCCGGCTAAATTCCAGGCCTAAATCGGTGGCGCCGGCAAGCCACTGCGCCTGCGGCAAGCGCTGTTTGAGCTTTAGTGCCCGGGCTAAATGCGTTGGCCTATACAGCCATTGCTGCGCTTGTGCCTCAGCGGGCGCTTCGGTCGCAACGGGCAGTTTTGCAAGTGCAAATGCCGGCGTGTCGATCAGATCGCGCATCGCCCGGCGTATGCTGTTGTAGCCCGTGCAGCGACAAAGATTGCCTTCAACCGCCGCATCGTCCAAGGTTTTTTCAGCGCTGTGAAATGCGGCAAAAAGGCTCATCACAAAGCCCGGCGTGCAATAGCCACATTGGGAGCCGCCATGGCGCACCATCGTGGTTTGACTCGGGTGCAATGCGCCAGCGTTCAGCGCTTTCAAGCCTTCCACGGTCAACAGATGCGCGCCGACAAGCTGGCCTGCGGGCAGCAAACAACTATTCACCGCCACCGCGCGCGTTACGCCGCTGGCATCGGTGTGCAACAGCGCCACCGTACACGCGCCACAATCGCCGTCGCCGCAGCCTTCTTTGGTGCCGCTAAGCCCCGCCGCATTGAGCGCATGCAAAAGCGTTTGCGTTGGCGCACTACACGCTAGCTGCGTAGCTTTGCCGTTGAGGGTGATTGGGATATTAATAGCTCGATTTGTCATAGCGACAGTTTAGCGTTAACTGGGAGGCAAGGCGCGGTGGTTGCCTTGCTTGATCATGTTAAGCAACCCAGCGATTAAACTAGGTCGGCATTGGCTCGCCGGATGCCAACGGAGCGCTTTCAGGATGCAGACTTCCCGGCACTATCAGAGCGTGAAATTTACCGCAAGCCGCAACGATTTCAAAGTCAAGTCGCGTTGGCAATGACAGCAATTAAAAAAATGCCGAAAGCGAAGATTTGTAATTGCAAAGTGCTTTTTAAGGAATTCGATGCAGCTTTGAGATCTGGGTGAATATTTGCCCCATTTCTCGAAAAGCAGTACGTAATTAATTTGGCTGAACTTGATGACGTTAATCCAGAAGGGCTGCCGAGCGAAGAGAAAGTAGCGACGTCATATGTGGCAAGGTTTATTGACAGCGAAGCTAGCTTTATAAAAGTACGGATAAATATAAAAAAGTTGACTATCCACATTAGAAAAATAAAGGTTGAAGACATCGTAGTTCCGTGTTGATGGTTATTTAATTCTGCGCGGGATTTCAATTTGTAGAGTGCTTGTTTTATCGACGTCGCAATCTATCTTTTTCGAAAAACCTCATCTGCCACTTCAAGTCCCCACCACCGCCAACGCCCGCGCTTGCAAATTAGCCAACTCAGCCTTTGCGGCCTCTGCGGCAAGCAGGCTTTTTTGCATCGTTGCAAGCTGCGCCTTCAACCGCCAATAGTCCTCACGCTGCGTCGAAAACTTCGCCAAATATGCCGCCGCCTGTGCACCGTTATTTTGCCGCACAGCCATCTGCACGAGCACCAGTTGTTTGACTTCGTTATCGCCCGCGAGCGCCTGGGTTTGTGTCAAATCATTCTGCTGCAAAGCCTCAATCCACCGTCTTAATTGCTGCAGCTGTTCCGTCAGCTTGACGTTTTCGATACTGCTATCGCTAAACCGTTTCAGCAACGGTAGCGCACGCTCTAAAACGCCGGTATCGCCGACTAAGTAACCATAGTTAATAAGCTTCTCTAAGGACTCCTGCGCTTTGACAAAATTGTTTTGTTCCAAAAATTTCACCGTGACTGCCTGCAACTGTGCGCCACACTTAGCCGGCGTTAAGTGGCATTGGCTGGCCGCCACGTTAAGCTCGGCCCGAGTTTGCAAATCCAGCCGCCCAAGTTCGACTGCTTGTTTGATCGCAGCCGTACT
>JAYTAO010000519.1:0-6958 GCA_043737435.1 Rhodanobacteraceae bacterium
GCAGCTGGCGCTCAACAGCGCCCGCGTCACACAGCGCGCTGCCATTACCATCGCCATCAACCGGTGCAGGCTTGCCGCGTGCATCAAAAGAGCATGACCTTAGAGAGCGATCAATCGCAGGGCTTCCGGGCAGTGGCAAAAATGTATCGAGTGCGCTGCCGTAGTTGGCAAACTCACCTAAGCCAAAACCTGCAAAAGTAGTGGAAGTCGCGTCGCTCGGGGCGAGCATGCCACAAAGGGGCGAGCCAATATTGCCGCCCAAACTCTCAATAGCGCCGATGATCTGGGATACGCACGCTAAGCCTGCGCCCGGCCATAACAAGGTTTGCTCAATTTCAACGCCCATGGTGCCACTGATGTGCAGCGTGCTGCCACCAGCGCTCGCCATAGCCCCCATTAAAGTCAGGTTGCGTAAGCGAGCGCGCATATCAACCACACTTGAAGTAAACGCAAAATCACCGCCATTGCCAGCGGTCGTGCGGTTGCCGGAGGTGGTGACGCGATCCATGAATGGGTTCCTTTGCGCTTGCGCACTGATCACAAACGCAGAAATCGCGCCGCCTTCAAGGCGCGCGGTATTGTTATAAAGGCTGGCTCGATCAATCGTCAAATCACCACCATTCAGGCGAATGGCACCGCCTGCGCGAGCGCTGTTACCGGACATAGTTAAATCCTGGAACGCGCTTAGCGTAGCTAAAAAAATTCCCCCGCCGTCCAAACCGGCACTGTTGCCTCTAAATTGCGACGTGTTGCCGGAAACTGCAGTGACGTCAGCACCCCCGTTCAACGCGCCGCCATTTTCAGTGCTTGAGTTGCCGGTGAAGCTTGAACCAGAGAACCCAAGTTCGCCAGAACTCTTGAATATCGCGCCGCCATTTTTAGCGCCATTACCGCCAAAATGGCTAGATTGAATGATTAAGTTCTGCTCATAGCTTTGAATCGCACCGCCCTCCCCGCCGCTGGCATTGTTATTGGTAAAGCTACTTCCGGTTACGCTAACAACAGCGCGCGTCGCTATCGCACCGCCATTCGCCGCTAGGTTGCTTAGAAAACGCGAATTGTTAATGTTTAATGTGACGCCAGCAAAAGTGGCAATCGCGCCACCGGCAACGCTGGCCAGCGAGTTGCTAATAGTGACTTGATCCAAAGTTAAACGGGTATTGGCATTCACCAACACCGCACCGCCGAACGGCTCCGCACCGGCGTTGCCGTGAGTCAGATGGATATTGCGCAGCGTTACATCGGTGCGCCCTTCCGGCCCGTCCTGATTCACATTGAACAATCGCGTCTGGTTTTGGCCATCCAAAGTCATTTTGCCGCCGCCGTCAATGGCAACAAAATTAATCAAATTTTTGGCTGCAGTAAACAAAATGATGTCCGGGTCTGGCCCGCAATTGAAGCTCAGCGTGCCACCTTGGTTGTCGTTTACGACTAAGGCCAGGGCTGCATTGAACGTCGTTTCTGTGCAGCTGGCTGGGGTACCGGTGCCCACAACGGCGTTTTCTGCCAACACACTTGCGCAAGCAAAGACGGTGACAATTGCAAACGTTGCACGCGGCACTTTGCACAAGAAATAGTGCACGCGCCGATGTGCAAGTGCCGCCTCGGCAGGCGATAAATTAGTGCGCTGAATAATCATAGGATCAGCTTTTTACGTGAAGTTATCCGGACATACGCCAAAGCCATTTGCAAGCTGACATTTTTGAAAAATAAATTTATGCGAATATGCTGTTTGCAGCTTTGGATGAACGCTTCAAATAAAAACACCCAATGCATACACAGGCCGAATTTCAAGCGCTGAAACCGCATTATTTTTTGTGGCTAGAAATGAGCCAAACTGAGCGCGTGCTGGAGTTGGCGCGATGGCGGGAAAATTTGCCGAGCGCACAGCTGGCGGCTTTGTTGCAGCTAATTAATGCCACTGAGCCGGTTTTGAAAGCGCCCGATTCCCCGGCGCGCTGGTTAGGCAAGCAAATGGGGCCGTTCAATATTGTCCGCCACTTGGGCAGTGGTGGTATGGCGGAGGTGTATTTAGCCGAACGCGTGCGCGGTGGTTTCAAGCAACGTGTCGCACTAAAGCTGGCCCGGACGGAATTTGTATCGAGCGCGCTGCTGCAGCGGTTCGCTCGTGAGCGCGAGATTTTGGCACGGCTCACGCATGCCAATATTGCTGGCTTGATTGATGGCGGGATTTTTGCGGGCCAGCCGTGGTTTGCGATGGAATTTGTGGAAGGGCTGAACCTTAGCGAATATGCGAAGGCGTACCCGCTTGGACTGCGGGAAAAAATCGGATTGATTTCGCAAATGGCGAGCGGCCTGATGGAAGCGCATCGAAAACTGGTGATTCATCGCGATTTAAAACCCACGAACGTGATGATTACCAGCGATGGTCAAGTCAAGCTGCTTGATTTTGGCATCGGGAAAATTCTTGACAGTACGGATGATGCACATACCGATCCGTCGATGCCGCAATTTGCCACGCAAACTGGCTTGACCCCGATGACGGTGCGCTACGCGGCACCTGAACAATTGGCGGGCGAGCCGACCACGATCAGTACCGACGTTTATCAACTCGGGCTGGTGTTTAGCGAACTTCTATTTGCCACGCCCCTGCGCGAAGAGCAGGAATTAGCGGCGGCGCGCAGTGTTCCTATTGATGTACGTGCTGTGCTGCGCCAAGCCTTAGCCGCCAAACCTGAGCAGCGCTACATCAGCGCGCAGGCGTTCAGTGATGACCTGCAACATCTTTTGGCAAATGAACCGGTTAAGGCGATGCCAGCGCGACTGGGCTATCGCATGAGTCGTTTTATTTCGCGTAACCGCATGCTTAGCATTGCCTTGCTAACCACCGTGCTGGCGACCGTAGCGGGCATTTCCGCCACACTTTGGCAAGCGCGACAGGCGCAGCAGAATGCCGATGCGCTATTGAGCTTGCTCAACGTTGCCGCACCGCAAACCTTTGTTGGGGGGGAACCAACCGTGGGTGAATATTTACTTGCCAGCGGACAGCAAATTGAATCGCGATTTGCTAATCAACCGGCCTTTCGTGCACGTGCTTTGGCGGAGGTGGGCAATGGCCTGATTAATCTTGGACGCTTAAAAGATGCCCAGAAAATCCTTCTACTCGCGCTAAGCAGCGCTAAAGAAGCCGAGCTAGCGCCGCCAAGCCAGTTTGAATTGCTGCGTCTATTAGCTGACACCGTGGATCCACCCAACACTGTGACGCAAGCTATCTCGATATCAGATCAAATCAACGCCTTATTGGATCGCGCACCCAGCAGCGAAGGCATCAATGCACTTAGCACGATCAGTAACGTATTAAGCAAACATGGTGAGCACCAACATTTGCAGGCAAATCTAGCTCGCATAGAAAAGGAAATTGACGAGCTGGAACTAAACCCATCGGATCGCGAAAATCTTTTGCGCCAGCTGGGAAAAATTGCGATGCGGCAACAGCAATTTAGCCAGGCAGTGCGCTATTTTTCCGCATCCAGTCGCGTGCAAACATTGCACCGATCTGATTTTGTCGAGCTCCGTGTCGCTGAAGGGCAATCGTTTCTAGCGCAGGCAGCACTTGGTGCAAATAACACCGCGTTGGCACAAACGGCGTGGCGGGTGGCGGAACCTGTGTTCAAACACAGTTACGCGTCGAATGACCCGCAAATGCTTGAGTTTCAAGATTTAGGCATACAGATACAAAAGGCGGTAGATACGCACGGACGCGGGCTGTGAAAACCACCGCACTGATAAAACGCAAAAGGCGCGATGCCTGAGCACCGCGCCTTATTAAAAGCCAATTTCGCTTGCGTAGGGCGATCTTTAAACCGCCACTAGCGTGCGTTAGCGTGTTGGAAAATACGCGGTGGCAAATTTATTCACGTCGATATCCAGTTTGGCCTTTTGCGCCGCGGACAAACGCAGTGCCGTACGGTCCCGCTGCTCTGCTGCTTTTTCCACGTTCAACTTAGCTGCTAAGGCGTACCAGTAGTAGCTTTTCGCTGCGTCTTGGGTAACCCCGTCCGCATCTCTATACATCACCGCCATGTTGTACATGGCATTTCCGTGCCCGGTTTGCGCCGCCATGGTGTAAAGCCGCACCGCTTCATTATTATTTTCCGGCATGCCTTCGCCTTCGTCGTTCATAATCGCTAGGTTGTACATAGACCCAGCGTGGCCCTGATCGGCGGCAAGACCGTAATACTTAGCTGCGGTGCGGTCATCGACTGGGCCGCCTTCGCCGTTGTCATACATCAACGCCAAATTGTACTGGGCGTTGATATGGCCTTTATCAGCGGCGGATTTGTACCAAAAACGGGCGCGTTCGTCGTCAGTCTTGACGCCTTCACCGTTGTCATACATCAATGCCAAATTGTATTGGGAGGACAAATTGCCACCGTTTGCGGCCTTCAAATAAAATTGCGCCGCCTTGATGTCGTCGATTGCGGTGCCCTCGCCTTCGTCATACATATACGCGGCGCGTGCAGCCCCATCAATACTGCCTTTCGCGGCGGCTTTTTCAAACCAACTCAGCGCTTCGCGATCGTTGGTTTCACCATCTTTACCTTCGTCTAAGGAATCGCCCAGCTCAAACATCGCTTGGACATTACCCGCTTGCGCATTAGCACGCAGTTGGGTCAATGCCGGGGTACCGGCTGCGAATCCCAAAGTGGGCGCCGCGAGCGCACAGATCACGGCTAAAGTAAGAATACGACGCATATTGGAACCCTTCTAATCGGTTGGAGAAGCTAGATGATAGCGAAACTTTTGATTCTGCGAGCCCCTGATTTGAAGGGGCCTAGTGCGCGAAATTACACGGACAAAACTTAGCTGGACTGGAAATCTGTCGTTATCGAGGCCAATTTTTTTCTTTGGCAAAACTATCAAACCTAAACTTCTGCGACTATTCACGCACCAAAACCAACAAACTCCTGTTCTCATGACTGATGTAGCTGCAAAAATTCGCGAATTGACTGACCTGCTCAATCAATACGGCCACAGCTACCACGTACTCGACGCGCCGGTGGTGCCAGACGCTGAATATGATCGACTGTATTTGACGCTTGTTGAGCTAGAAAAGTTACATCCTGATGCGCGCCTACCCGCTTCACCTACCCTGCGCGTGGGCGCTGCGGCGATGCAAGAATTCGCCCAAGTTACGCACGCGGTACCCATGCTTAGCTTGGGCAACGCATTTTCCGCAAGCGATGTGCAGGAGTTTGTTGCACGGGTGTGCGAATTGCTCGGTGAAACTCAAGTCGAATATTCTGTCGAGCCCAAACTAGACGGTTTAGCGATCAACTTACGCTATGAAAATGGGCTATTGGTGCAGGCAGCCACGCGCGGTGACGGTGCCACCGGGGAAGACGTTACTCACAATGTGCGCACGATTGCGGTCGTGCCGCTGGCGCTGATCGGTGCAAAAATTCCGCCAGTTTTAGAAGTGCGCGGCGAAGTTTTTATGCCACGTGCGGGTTTTTATGCCTACAACAAACGCATGCGGGAAACGGGCGGCAAAGAGTTGGTCAATCCGCGCAATGCGGCGGCGGGATCAATCCGACAGCTTGATCCGAAAATGGCGGCGTCGCGGCCGCTCGCGTTTTACGCCTACGGCTTAGGCGAGCACAGTGCGCCGCTCAGCGATACGCATTCGGGCACGCTGCAGGCTTTAGCGGCAATGGGCTTGCCCATTTATACCGGCGTCGGCACCGCCACCGGATATGAGGCGCTGCTGTCTTATTTCGCGCAAACCGGCGCTGCGCGCGCGGGCTTGGCATTTGATATTGATGGCGTGGTTTATAAAGTTAATCGCTTGGACTGGCAGCGCGAACTTGGTTTTGTCTCGCGTGCACCGCGCTGGGCCATCGCTCATAAATACCCGGCCGAGGAAGCATTGACCACTTTGATCGCCATTGATTTGCAAGTCGGGCGCACCGGCTCGATTACACCGGTCGCGCGCTTGGAGCCTGTATTCGTGGGCGGCGTAACGGTGAGCAATGCGACGCTGCATAATTTCGATGAAATTGCGCGCAAAGATGTGCGGGTGGGCGATACCGTCGTGGTGCGCCGGGCGGGAGATGTTATTCCGGAAGTGGCGCGCGTAATTTTAGCGCGAAGGCCAGCGGATAGCGTAGCGGCGAGTCCGCCGAGCGCATGCCCGGTATGCGCATCGGCACTGGTTAAACAAGACGATGCCGCGGTTTGGCGCTGTAGCGGTGGCATGGAGAAATGCAGCGCCCAACTGAAAGCCGCATTGCGGCATTTTGCCGCACGTCGAGCGCTGGATATTGAAGGTCTGGGCGACGAGCTGATTGAACAGTTGGTGGATCGTGGCGCACTAAAATCGTTGGCTGATATTTTCGAGCTGGATTTGAATACGCTGGCAACACTGGAACGCATGGCGGGAAAAAGCGCGCAAAACGTGCGGGACGCCATCCAGAAAAGCAAAACCACCACGCTAGAGCGCTTGCTGTACGGCATTGGTATACGCGACGTTGGCGAAAATACCGCCAAGCAGCTGGCCAAGCATTTTGGCAATTTGCGCGCCGTTGCCAACGCGGATTTGGCGACGTTGCAAACCGTGCAAGACATTGGGCCAATTGTGGCCGCGCGCATAGTCAGCTTCTTCAGCGACCCAGCCCAGCTGGCACAGATTCAGCGCATGCAAACAGCCGGTTTAACTTGGCAAGAAGACGGCCCCCAACAAGCCAATAGCGGCCCGCTAGTCGGCAAAATCATCGTGCTGACCGGCGCGCTGGAATCGATGACCCGTGAAGCCGCAAGCGCCGCCTTAGAAGCGCTGGGCGCGAAGATGTCGGACAGCGTGAGTAAAAAAACGAGCTTACTTATTGCCGGCGCCAAAGCGGGAAGTAAACTTGCAAAAGCGGGTGAGCTGAAGGTTCCTATCATTGACGAGGCCGGTTTATTCGCGCTTTTGGCTAAACATCAAAATGCTTAGGGA
>JAYTAO010000520.1:0-2806 GCA_043737435.1 Rhodanobacteraceae bacterium
TTGTGGCATCTGTAACAGCCGTGCAGCTAGATAGTGATTTGGCTCGGCGATGGCTTCGGCAGAAAAATGCGGCGGCAGCTTTGGGAAATTAATTCCGTCATTCAAAAGCAAGTGCAAGGGCAATGCGCCATCACCATTTTGCTTAAGCTTTAAAACCTGACTTAAGGACTCACTCTCGATGGTTCCCGCTTCCGCTCGCCCCGAATCATCACCACCAAATCGAAAACTAGTGAGCGCCCGTTCAACCCACACCGTGTCCAAGCTCAAAAGCGAAGGCAGAGGTACTAAAGCTTGCAACTCAAACCCAGCACTTCGCAGTTCTTCCAACACATGCTGTAGCCGCGCCTTACTTATCACTGCGACTGCTTGCACGCCCTCTTCCAACGCGAAAGGCAAGACAAAACTAAGCTCATCAACATCGCTTGCAACAAAATCTTCCAGGGCGAATCCGATCGCTTGGCGAAAACGCTCTCGCCCCTGCCTCGGAGCGTTGACAAACCGTAGCGCCAACGCAGGGCTGGCACACACTGCAATAATTTTTAAACCTGACGGCATCTGCTCCGATACTGCTTGACTAAAGCCCACCGGACCACGCACCGAATCACACCGCAGCCAAGTACTGGGACGGAACTCGCCATCTAAACGCATTAAGATGAACTCACTCATGCTTGGCAGTGTAGCGGAGCCAGTGCGCGCGAAAAACGCCTAGCGCTTCATAAAATTGAAAAATTCATCGTTAGATTTGGTCGTTTTCATCTTTTCTAACAAAAATTCAATTGCCGCCAATTCATCCATAGGGTGCAGCAATTTTCGCAAAATCCAAATCTTCTGAAGTTTTTCCGGATCAATCAACAGCTCTTCGCGCCGCGTGCCGGAACGGTTGATGTTGATTGCTGGGTAAACACGCTTTTCGGTGATTTTTCGATCCAAATGCACTTCCATATTGCCAGTGCCTTTGAACTCTTCATAGATAACCACGTCCATCATTGAACCGGTATCAACTAGAGCCGTCGCCAGAATGGTCAAACTTCCACCCTCTTCAGCTTTACGCGCGGCGCCAAAAAACCGCTTTGGCCTTTGTAACGCATTTGCATCAACGCCACCCGTTAACACCTTGCCAGAACTAGGCACTACTGAATTGTATGCACGCGCTAGTCGCGTAATTGAATCGAGCAAAATCACAACATCTTTTTTATGCTCAACCAATCGCTTCGCGCGCTCAATGACCATTTCCGCGACCTGAACGTGTCGGCCAGGCGGCTCATCAAAAGTAGAGGAAATGACTTCGCCGCGCACTGTGCGCTGCATATCCGTCACCTCTTCCGGGCGCTCATCAATCAGCAACACGATTAAATGCACGTCTGGGTGATTGCCCGCAATCGCCTGAGCAATATTTTGCAACATCACAGTCTTGCCTGCCTTTGGCGGACTGACGATCAGGCCGCGCTGACCTTTTCCGATTGGTGCCATCAAATCAATAATTCGCCCGGTAATGTCTTCGGATGAGCCATTACCGCGTTCTAGGGTAAAACGTTCGGTCGGAAAATACGGTGTCAGGTTTTCGAACAACACCTGATTTTTTTTACTCTCTGGACTATCCCCGTTGATGTCGGTCACTTTCTGCAAGGAAAAATAACGCTCACCATCTTTCGGAGCGCGCACATTTCCACGCACATAATCACCGGTACGCAAATTAAAGCGCCGAATTTGGGCGGGAGAGATGTAAACGTCGTCCGGCCCAGCCAAATACGAAGCGTCGGCACCACGCAAAAATCCAAAGCCGTCCGGCATCATCTCCAACACACCCTCGACATCAATAGAATCGTCTCGCTTAGCAAGTGCTTTAAGCACTTGAAACACCACATCTTGTTTCCTACTGCGCCCTATATTTTCGATCTGCAGCTCTTCAGCCAGCTGCATTAATTCATGTATAGGTTTGAGCTTAAGTTCAGTAAGAGTCATGCGGCATCAGTGTTTAAAGGGGACGGTAAATGACCGTAAGCAACTCTCTTGCTGAGAGCGGAATTAAAGTTCGTAGTTGTTGATATGCCGAGGCAAAGCACTTGACGATTTGACTGCGGCCAAAGCAAGCAAAAGATTTGCCCGCTAGAACGCCCAATGAACCAGAGGGTAAGTAAAACGAGGCTCAGATGGCTGTGAACACAGCTCGGCGCGTGTTGATGAACGTCTACTGCGCGAACGCTATCACTGTTAAGCCCGTGCCGTCAAACGTCTACCACTCCAAACACAAAGCTAAAAATACAAAACCCCCGTTTTAACGGGGGCTTTGCGTTTTAAAATGACACCATAAATTTTATGCAGTAACTTCGGCAGCTTCAAGCGGACGATCCACCAGTTCAACGTAAGCCATCGGCGCATTGTCACCAGCGCGGAACCCGCACTTCAAAATTCGCAGATAACCACCTGGGCGAGCGCGATAGCGCGGCCCAAGCTCAACAAACAATTTGCCGACTACCTGTTTATCACGCAAACGACTAAATGCAACTCGACGATTAGCAACACCGTCAGTTTTTGCAAGCGTGATCAACGGCTCAGCAAACCGACGAAGCTCCTTCGCCTTGGGCAAGGTCGTTTTGATAAGTTCTTCGCGGAACAATGCCAATGAAAGATTTTTAAACAGCGCTTTTCGGTGCGCACTGGTTCGATTTAATTTACGACCAGAATTTTGGTGACGCATTTCCCTTGCTCCTCTTAGCCGCCGAAGCCCGCGCTAGCGAGCCCCACCGGTGGCCAATTCTCTAGTTTCATGCCCAGCGACAATCCTTTTTGCGCAAGCACGTCCTTA
>JAYTAO010000521.1:0-2806 GCA_043737435.1 Rhodanobacteraceae bacterium
AGCGCCGCCTCAGAGCGATCCCAATCAGCATCGCTGCCCACGCGCTTTTCAGGCCGCGTGGAGAGCTTGTAGATAATTTCGGTAAAGCCGAAATCTGCATAGACGTGGCGCAGCAATTTCACGAACTCTGCCACTTCCGATTGGATTTGATCTTCGGTGCAAAACACGTGGCCATCGTCTTGAGTAAAGCCACGTACCCGCATGATCCCGTGCAGTGCACCACTGGCTTCGTTGCGGTGGCACGAACCAAACTCGCCGTAGCGCAGCGGCAAATCACGATAAGAATGCAGGCCAGCATTATAGATTTGAATGTGGCCTGGGCAGTTCATCGGCTTGACCGCGTAGTCACGGTTTTCGCTCGAGGTGGTAAACATGTTCTGCGCGTAATTATCCCAGTGGCCGGATTTTTCCCACAGGCTGCGATCCAGAATTTGCGGCCCGCGCACTTCGGCGTAGCCATTGTCGACATAGACCCGGCGCATGTACTGCTCAATCACCTGCCATAGCGCCCAGCCTTTGGGGTGCCAAAACACCAAACCCGGCGCTTCTTCTTGCATGTGGAACAAGCCCAGCTGCTTGCCAATTTTTCGGTGGTCCCGCTTTTCTGCTTCCTCCAGCTGATGCAAATAGGCTTCCAAATCTTTTTTGTTCAACCACGCGGTGCCATAAATGCGCTGTAGCTGCTCGTTTTTCTGATCGCCACGCCAATAAGCGCCCGCCACCTTCATCAGCTTAAAAGCGCCTAATTTATTGGTATTTGGCACGTGCGGGCCACGGCAGAGGTCTTCAAAATCACCTTGGCCGTACAGAGATATCTGTTCGCCAGCGGGAATAATGTCGTCAATAATCAACGCTTTAAAGTTTTCACCTTTGGCTTTAAACACTTCAATGGCAGCATCCCGATCCAGCACCCGCCGATGTAGCGGCAGCGCTTGCTTGACGATTTTCTGCATCTCCGCTTCAATGGCGATTAGATCCGCCTCGGCAAACGGCAGCTTGCGGCTGAAGTCATAGTAGAAGCCGTTTTCCACCACCGGCCCAATCGTGACTTGCGTTTCCGGATACAAACGCTGCACCGCTTGCGCCAGTAAATGCGCGGTCGAATGACGCACGACTTCCAGCGCATCGCTGTGCTTTTCCGTGACGATCTCAAGCTTGACATCGCGATCAAGCAAATAGCTTACATCGACCAAGCGGCCGTCGACTTTTCCCGCAAGTGCGGCTTTTGCAAGCCCAGGACCTATACTTAAAGCAAAATCAAAAATCGAAAGCGGCACCTCAGGGCTGCGCTGCGAGCCATCGGGCAGGGTAATCACGGGCATAAATAGTTCCAATTAAGAGAGCGGTTCAAAATAATTAGGCACAAAAAAAGGCCGCGCGGGCCATTAAAAAATGGTTATTGGGTGCATTCCCCGCTGCGCAGACAAACTAGCTGGATAAGTTGGTAGTCGCCATGTCGCACCTCATTGCCCGCGTTTCCGACGCTAGGCACCCTTTTTTAGATAGAGCCCAAAGCTATCAAAGTAAATCACGGAGTTCAATCTATTCGTCATTTATAAGCGGACGCAGTGGATTGCGCGGCTCATCGCTTATCGATTGATCGGCCCAGTAGCGGCAACAGAGTTCAGCGATTCAGCTTAGATAGCACCGTCTATTGCGATCTTCGCTAACTCACGCCAGTTAACAACATTATTCCGCCCATGCCCAAAATTTCAGAACGCAGCGGCTTAATCCTGGCGGCGTTAGCGGCGATATTATTTAGCGCGAAAGCAATTTTGGCGAAGCTGATGTATCGCTACGGCGTTGATGCCACGACCGTGATCACGCTGCGCTTAGCGTTTGCCGGGCCGGTTTTTGGCGTGATCGCCCTTATAGAACAGCGCCGCGCACGTTTGAGCGGGCAAAGCTTGAGCTGGCGCGATGTCGGCCTAGTCGTATTACTTGGATTTTTGGGCTATTACCTTTCCAGTTTTTTAGACTTTGCCGGCTTGCAATACATACCTGCGGCGTTGGAGCGGCTCATTCTTTTTTTGACGCCGACTTTGGTCGCGGTTATCGGCCTGATTGCGCTGAAAAATCCGATCACGACGCGGCAAATTCAGGCGCTGGTGATTAGCTATTTGGGAATCGTGATCGTGTTTTGGAGTAATGCAAAAGTAGGGTTAACCGCATCAGAAAATACCGGCGCTTTGGCGTTGGGCAGTGTGCTGTGTTTTGCTGCTGCTTGTTCGTATGCGGTGTATTTGGTGCTCTCGGGCGAGCTGGTTAAGCGTCTAGGCAGCCTGCGTTTAGTGGCTTATGCGATGTGCGTGTCAACCGTGCTTACCGCGCTGCACTTTGCGCTTTTTGCCACGCGGCCTTTGCTGCATTTAGCTTGGCAGGTGTACGCTTTATCAGCTGCGAATGCGCTGTTTTGCACGATCATTCCGGTCTATTTGACGATGTTTTCAGTGCAAATCATCGGTGCCGCGCGCACTTCGCAACTATCGATGTTGGGGCCGATCTCACTGCTATTTTTTGGCTACTTTATTTTGCACGAGCATTTCTCATTGCTGCAGCTGGTGGGGACCGTGATTGTGTTGCTTGGAGTTTGGCGGGTGATGGCACCGGTGCCGGCGGGGAGGCCCCAACTGCCTGAACCGACGCCAACAAATCAACCCGGAAACTTGGACGCACCGCGTTAAAGCTTGCGCAAAACTCTAGCTCACCCTATAGTCGCTTTCTAACCGGTGCGGGGTGGAGCAGTCTGGCAGCTCGTCGGGCTCATAACCCGAAGGTCGTAGGTTCAAATCCTGCCTCCGCTACC
>JAYTAO010000522.1:0-2803 GCA_043737435.1 Rhodanobacteraceae bacterium
TAGGCGGGGGTGAATCGTTGGTTGCGGGCTGCTGACTGGGTTTGAGTCCACGGGCTTGTAGGTTTCGGGCATGCGATAGAATAAAGCCTTATCCCGCACGATGGAGCGCTCAGATGGTCATAGCAAATTCTTTGTATACCGAGGCGCACTGGCACAAAGCCGAGCGCGACATTAGCGCGCTACGCGCTGAATTTCCGCAAGCCACACACGCCCGGCTACTGCGTCAGCTGGTCAAGACCGCCTGCATCAAAGCCGGCGCTACGGGCGCGGGCACAACCGCTGTCAGCCTGATTCCCGGTTTCGGAAAGGTGTTGGGATGGGCGGCGAATTTGGCCGGTGATGCCGCGATGACTTCGGCGATCCAACGCGATCTAATGCTGCGTATTTTTGCGCTGCATCAACGCACTCCAAGTGCCGCCGACAACGCGCAGATGCTTAAGTGGATGGGCACGATTGGTGTTGGGGCGATTGAGCTGGTCGAACAAATTGGCGGTGGTGTGCTCAAACGCATGGCAAAAAAGGTGCTCGGCACGGTACTTCGGCGTGGCTTGCCGGCAGTCGAAATTCTGGCTTCCAGCGCCACGCACGTCACCGGCACTTTTTTATTGGCGCGTAAAGTCGCGGCGTATTGTCGGGATGGTGGCGAGGATGCGGATGACAGCAATGTGTTAGATCCGGATCCGCGGCGCTTGCGTCAATGGACCATGCTCAGCCTAGGCACGGTAGTGGATGAAACGCAGCCTAAAACGGTGAAAGATGCGTTCCGCTAACTTGCCTCGCTAATGACTGGAAAAAATACTGTGAGTGTAAAAACTGTAGTCATCACCGGTGCGGGTAGTGGTTTAGGGCGCGAATTGGCGATCAATTACGCCAAGCGTGGTGCGCGTATTGCGGTGGCGGACTTGTTAGTTGAGCGCGCGCAGGAAACCCTGGCGCTGCTGGGCGGCAGCGGCCATATTGCGATTGAGATGAACGTTGCAGATGCCAAGGATTGGCTGCAGGTCGCGGCACAGCTCAAAGCCGAATTTAAATCGGTGTCGGTGCTGATCAACAATGCTGGCATCGCCAGCAGCGGTGAATTTTTAGACACCACCGATGCCGAATGGGATCGGGTGGTGGCAATCAATCTGACCTCAATCCAACGCGGCTGCAAGGCAATCTTGCCGCTGATGTTGGGCGCGCGCGGCGGTTTGATTATCAACACCGCTTCCTTTGCTGGATTAGCCGGCGCCCCGGATACCGGCGTTTATGGCGTGACTAAAGCCGCAGTGGTGGCCTATTCTGAAATTTTGCGCGCGCAGCTGTACGCGCGCGGCCTGCACGTAGCGTGCTTGTGCCCAAGCTTTTTCAAAACCAACTTGCTGGAATCTTTTGCGCCTGGGCATGACCGCATGCACAAGGCTGCGAAAATGCTGATGGAGCGTTCGGTCTTGAGCGCAAGTGATGTTGCAGAGTTTGCAATTTCGCGCGCCGAAGCGGGCGATTTCTTGCTGCTGCCGCATAAACACAGCCGCGGCCAATGGCGCGCAAAACGCTGGATGCCCGAATACTACTTTAAGAAAATGCTGAAAATGTTGAAGCGCGACGTCTAGCATATGGACGCAAGCTAGCCAGTCATGGCAACGGCGCGCACCATTTTGCATGTGGATATGGACGCATTTTATGCCGCCATTGAACAGCGCGACCGCCCAGAATTACGCGGCAAGCCGGTAATTCTTGCGCATACCGGGCCGCGCGGCGTGGTTTCCACCGCAAGCTATGAAGCCCGTGTGTTTGGCGTGCACTCGGCGATGCCGACCGCACGCGCGCTCAAGCTTTGCCCGCAGGGCGTCTACATCGAGCCGCGCATAGGCTATTACGCCGCGATTTCGGCGCAAATTTTTGCGGTGTTTAATCAGGTGACGCCGGAAATTGAAGGGCTGTCTTTGGATGAAGCGTTCTTGGACGTCACCGCTAGCCTCAACCTATTCGGTAGCGCGCATAAAATTGCGGAATTCGTGCGAGCGGAGGTGTTCAAGCAGGTGCAGCTGAACTGCAGCGTTGGCATTGCGCACAATAAATTGCTGGCAAAAATGGCTAGCGAGCTGTGCAAACCCAATGGCTTATTGCACCTAACCCCCGAGCAGGTGCACGCACGTCTGGATCCCCTGCCGGTGCATAAGCTCTACACGATTGGCCGGGTGGCAAGTGAAAAACTGGCCGGCATCGGCATTCATAGTATTGCCCAGCTGCGCTTAGCACCGGCGGCACGGGTAAGATTAGCGCTAGGCAATCACACCGAAACCGCCCAGTTGTTCGCAGCCGGCATTGATACCCGGCCTGTGATTGCTGATCGTGCCGAAAAATCGATAGGTGCCGAACATACTTTTTCGCAGGATTTAGCTTCCCTTAGCGAAGCACGCATGTGGCTAATGCGGCTGAGCGAAAAAGTAGCCGCGCGCTTGCGGGCAAACGCGCTGGAAGCGCACACCATTACCGTCAAAATACGCGTGCCGCCGTTCGAGACGCTGACCCGCCAAGCGCCGTTGCAGCCAGCGTGCGCCAATACCGACGCAATTTTTCACCTCGCCGAACAACTCTTGCTGCACTGGTGGAATGAACAAAAGCGCCCTAGCCTACGTTTGCTTGGCATAAGCGCATCACGATTTGATCGCGCGGTCGTGGCCAAAGATGCCGCTCCGCAACAGGCGGATTTATTTGCGCCGAGTGCACCGCTGTCGAGCACAGCTGCGCCTAACGCCAAAGACCATTTGCACGATGCTATTAATCAAAAGTTTGGCGCGCATAGTTTACGGCGGGCGCG
>JAYTAO010000523.1:0-6938 GCA_043737435.1 Rhodanobacteraceae bacterium
CTTGATCGTCGCCTGGGCAAAACCGTCCAGCTCGCTTTCCGTGCCATCGGGCAGCTCTAAATCGTGCTCGTCTAATACGATGGCGATCCAGTGTGCCACCGGTGCGTTAGGTGCCACCATACCGTCATGTTCCTCACTAAGCGCTTCATCTAAAGTAGCGCGGGAGTGCATTTCGCCGCCCGCGCACAAATAGCCAACCAAAGAGCCGTGCACATGTGCGGCGCTCACGCTTAAGTTCAATTCGCTAACCAGATCGCTGAGCCAGTCATAGTCGTAAGAATCTTGCATGGTTTGTGACCTAATTTTCGTTAAGTGAACTATCGGCGCTCAAGGAGACGACTTCAATGCCAAGCAGTTCGGTTAGTTCATGCAATAGTCGAGTAATGACCGGCACCATTGCGGCGTCGTAAAGCGTGGCGCGATCTAGATTTTCGATGCGTCCAAAGATACAAATGCGTAGCTGCTCCGCGGTACGCACGCGCGCCTCGCAATCGCGCAAAATGCGCTCGAACTCACTGCGCGTGGGCTGGCATCGCAAGGCATCAAACAGCGCGGCGAAAGCGTCAATTAAGGCCTGCGTGTTGGTGCCTAGACCAAAATCTTGTGGCTTGAAATCGAATAGGCCAGCGCTAGCATCAGTAAAAATACGAAAGCTACATTTTTGCAGAGAGTGATACAGCGCCTCACCGGAAATAAGCAGAACTAATAAATTGCGGCGGTGTGCGATCACGCTACCACCGCGATCCATCCAAACGCTACTTTGAATGAATTGAAATAGCTTGAGCTGATCGCTGAAGTCGCAGGCCTGGAGTTGGTCGAGTATTAGCAGCGTGCGATTGGACTCGCTAAAGGCGCAGGCCTCAATCACGACTCGCTCGAAGGCATTGAGGGGCAGGGCGGCGCGGCGGTCGCCGGTGTCGATGTTTTCCTCAACTTCATTGGGTGCCACCGCTGGCATTGTTTCAGGAATTTGCGGGCGGCTAAAGTCGTGATAGAGCCGATGTGGATACGCCAAGGCCAAGCCTAAGGCATGCGCAAATGCAGTTTTTCGGCGTAGCACACTGCCCACCAATTCTGCCGCACGCACCGAGTTGTTTTCCGACTCCAACAAGGTGCGCACGGCAAAATCATAATCTTCATTACTTTCAAAGCCAAACTCAGCTAATTTTTATCTTAAGGACATGCTGTTGTACCGGGATGTTTGCATCCCAGTTTATGCAATTGCAAACGCTTGCGTTGCGGCATTTTTGTTCAAACGGTTTCGCGACCATCAGTGTCAGCTTGCTACCATTGGCGTTTAATTTCGGCGACATCGGTCATGCTTGCTCTAATTCTAGTGAAAAGCCTATTTGCCGCCGCAGCGGCCTGCAGCGTCGTGTTGCCGGCTGATCTTGCACAAGGCGCGCTAGTGCGTGGACGCGGCCCGCTCGACAGCTTAATAAGTTTCGGCGGCCGCGCGCTTAAACAAACCGCTTCTGGCGATTTTGTTTTTGGCCTGGCTTTTAATGCGCCCAAAATAGCTTCCTTACAAATTAAGGGCGCTACTTGCAGCGCTAGGTTGAACTTTCCCGTGGCGCAGCGCGTTTACGCGACCGAGCGTGTCAATGGCGTGCCGCAAAACACAGTCACCCCGGATCCAGAAACGGCGAAACGCATCGCCTTGGAAGGCGCATTGATCCAAAAAGCGCGCGCCGTAGACTCCAATTTGCGGTTTTGGCAACAGCCTTTTCAATGGCCCGCCATTGGCCGCTCCAGCGGAGTTTATGGCAGTCAACGCATCCTCAATGGCTTGCCCAGCAGCCCGCATTTGGGCTTGGACATGGCCGCAGCTAGCGGCACGCCGGTGCTAGCGGCACTGTCCGGCAAGGTCACTCTAGCGCACGAGGGGATGGTTATGACCGGTAAAACCCTGATCATTGATCATGGCTTTGGCATCAACACCGTCTATATCCACATGAGCGAAATCCTAGTGCATGAAGGGCAGGCGGTGACTGCCGGCCAACGTATAGGCGCGATTGGCAGCACCGGCCGCTCGAACGGCCCGCATTTACATTTTCAGGTGCAGTGGTATCAGGAAAAGTTGGATCCGGCATTGGTTTTGCCGGCGCGGAATTAGGTAATTGGCTAACTAAATAGATTGCCATTTGGCATTTGCCAGCGGGTCGCGTGCGCCGAGTTTGGCCAGAGAAAGTGAATGCATTGGCTATTGTTTTGGCGGAAAATTTGGTTGCGTGATTGCAGGACTGACACGTGCGCAATTTGCACGTAAATGGTGCAGGTGGCTTCACGGCCGTTGTAGCAGACACCGTCGGGCATGTCGCGGTCAGCTTTGTGCCCGGTCAGCCCGAGCACATGGCAGTGAGCTGGCAGTTGCGGTCGATGGACGCACCCGTGGTCGAGTGCATTCAGCGCTTAGGCAGCGATTCCAATCCTGGGCGTGCGGTGGTTCAGCAAGTGGGGCCTGCGTACTCAGGATTGTGGTTTGCGCCTGTCAGTTCGGGCTGGGGTTTTCAAGCGCTAATTGATGCGCGCGTCGGCGCTACCGGCGCGGTGGAGTTTCGTGAATCCAATATTGTTTCTGTTTATGACACGAACGGCCAACCGGTATGGCTTTCAGCCGATGGCTTGCCGAATTCTGCTTGGAGCACAGCGCCGCCGCCGCTTGCAGTCACTGAACTGCCGCTCAAATATGTGCGTGCAACTTATGATGTGACCGCGGCCGTGGTGCCATGCGTCAGTGGTTGCACGGCGCTTGTTTCAGCGGCGGGTGCGGAAATAACGAGTTTTTGGCGCGGCTATAACGATCCAGGCAGTGGCACGGTCGGGGTGAAAATTAACGCTCAATTCGGCAGCCGTACGGTAAATTTTTCCCGCCCGCCCACGGCTTCGGCTGCAAACCTTTTTGCCAGTGAAAAGCTAACCCAGGCGTCCAACATTGTTGCTAGCCCAACCAATTGCGTGCCAAGCGAAGTCAATGCAACAACCTGCCCAGTGGCGGTGTCATGGGCGGTGTTAACGACGGGATTTTACGGTTCGGTCAGCGCTTTACCGTATATGAGCGATTTAGATGCACCTACTGCCCCTGCAACTGCGGTGCAGCCGGCAAATAGCTCGGGTGCGATTGTGATGAACTTAGCGTTGGGCAAACGCTATCAGTTTTCTCTACGCACTAGTAGTGGTCAAGTGATCGCCCAGTCCAGCGAAATTCGCACGCTTTCGCCACGTTTGGACGACCCGGCTTATAATAATTTGCTGCCCTATACTCCCGCCCCTGAAGCTGCTTATGCGGGCACCGGTGGCGGTTCAGGCGGTACCAGTGGCGGCCAAGCCAGTTACAGCATTCCGATACAAATGGCACCGGGCCGCCATGGCATGCAGCCCAGCGTTTCTTTAAATTATTCCAGCCGCGCAGGCAACGCTGTGACGGGTATGGGTTGGAGTTTATCGGCAGCTTCCTCACTACATCGTTGCCCGAAAACTCGTGATCAGGATGGTGTTAGTTCGGTCGTCAACTTTGGCGTCGGAGACATGCTGTGTTTGGATGGACAAAGGCTGATTAACGTCGATGGTGGCGGCTATGGCGTGGCTAATACCGAATACCGCACTGAGCTAGACGGCCAAGCGAAGGTGAAGCAACTCGGTGGCGGTTTGGGTGCAGATTCTGCCTCAACCTATTTTGTCGTGTATCGGGCAGATGGCATGCGCGATTATTACGGTGCAGTGGCAGGCCCGAATGACACTGTAACCATGGATGCTAGTGCCCAGCAGCTGCTCAGTGGCAATATCAGGCCGCTGGCATGGATGCTGCGTGAATCTGTGGATCGCAGTAACAACACCGTGCGCTACAGCTATACCACGTATGGCTCGGGTGAGCTTTTATTGAGGCAAATAAATTACACCGGCAGCATCGGTGCGCCTGGTGATGATCGCACCGTGGTGTTTAGCTACTCCTCGCGTCCAGATTTAAGCTCGTCCGGTTTAGGCGGGTTTTTAAGCCGACAGACGCAGGTATTGACCAAGATTGAAACGAAAACGCTTGATAGCTCTGTTCCGCCCGTCGATGTTTTGGTTCGGCGCTACGATTTGCAATATGGCGCAGACCCTGCCTTGATTGGGGTGAGCAAAAGCAGCGGACGGGCGCAGCTGACGCAGATTACCGAATGCGCGTCGGATAAGTGTTTCAAGCCGACGCTTTTGAGTTGGTTGGATACACCGAGTGTGGGGCCGAATTTGGTGAACTCCGCGATTGTCTGGCCGCCTGGCATGCCCGAGCCCAGTGGTTCGACTTCCACCGATCCAATGCCCGATTGGAGTCCCGCTGCGGCGGTTTACCCCTTGGGTGATGTCGATGGCGATGGTGTTGTGGAACTTGTGCGTGAAGTTAAAATTGTGAGCGCAGTCGACAGCTATGTGATTTCCTATCGCGCTGACCGCAGCTTTAAAAGTTGCTCTAAGCTTCCTGGCCGGGGCTGGAAAGCCACTGATTTTGACAACGATGGCCGCGCTGAGCTGTATCAAGCGGGATTGGGTTTCGGCGTGCATCGTTGGAAGGCTGGCTTTGTTGCAAGTTCCAACCGTTGTGACACCAATGACGTGCCTACTGAAATTTACCCGCTCTCAGGGGCTTGTTTGGCAAGCGCGACGACGGCACCCATTATTTGGTTCCCGCCGTTAACGGGCGGCTCAAGCACTGACATAAGCGCGAGTAATTTCATTATTCAAGATTTTGATGGTGATTCACGCCCCGATATCGGGCTGTACAGCACGGGCCTTGCATCCGGAAATAACTGTTCAAGCACCAGCAACGGCTTGAACATTCAGCTCAACCGCACCCCAGTGACGGGCGCGCAACCTACAGCGCTAGTATTTGCGCCCGCAAGCTTTCTGGAGTTAAAGGGGCTAACTCAAATTAATACCCGCCCCGTTCGCGAAAGTGTGTTTGAGGTTTTGGACTTAGATGGTGATTCTCGGCCTGAAGTGATGACGTCGCTGCCATTTCAAGGTCCGACGCCGGCGACAGAAAAAGCGCAAAAAATCAATCGGTATCGCTCGACCACGTTGGGAGATCAGATGGTTTTTGATGATGATGGCGTTGCGATTGCGAGCGCGGCAGTTATCAAATTTATCGACGTCAATGGCGATGGCCTGCCTGACCTAGTGCGTGACCAAACCGACTTTCAAGCCTGCACCGCACAATGGGCGCTGGATTTGAACGTGGGCGGCACTTTGCTAGCTCAAAGCTTAAGCGTGGCGTCGGGTTCTGCCGCGCTTGGTGCGGGTATCGAGGTTGAGTTGATAACCAATACCCAGGGAAATACCAGTTGTAAGCGGCTGACCAGAGCGTATTGGTCAACACAAAATCAATTGATCCAGCCCGCTGACTTGAACTCGGATGGCCGCAGTGAATTGCTGGTGCCCAGCCGACTGATTGAGCGCCGATGTACGGATTCGATGTGGCTTGATTTTCGCCCTGAGGGTGAGCCGGCACCAACCCGCGCTTGTACCCCGGTACCGCGCGTTCACGCGGATGAAGCGCCCAGATTTTTGAAGCCCTTTGACGACGCCAGCCTCGCCGATTTTCCTCAAAAAACGTTTTTTGCCAAAGAAGTTGGTAACGCTTTGCAAACGCCGATTCCAGATCGCGCAATGCTAGATCCGTCCAGTTACGGCTTCAATGAACTGATCTTTACGCCCATGCTTAACGGGGGTTTTTCGCTGAGCGAGCGCGCACTGGATGATCGCTTTGAGCGGCAAGTTAGCAATAGCTTTTACACCCAATATGGCCTGTCTAATTTTGGCTCGCAGGTGCCGTTTTCCTTCGACTTATTTGGCGACGGGCTAAGTGACTACTGGAGCGAGCGCGGCTGTCGGATCCTATTTAGTCAAACGCAAAACCCCTGCGTGACCTACCTGCCAGGTGCGGGTGCCAACAACATTGCGCCGCAGCAAAAGCTATTGGTCAACAACGGCGCGGGCATTCGTGCAAGCCGCGCGCCCAATACCCCAGAGCTTTTGACTTCGGTCAGCGACGCCTACGGCAAGTCCATTGAATGGGTTTACGACGCGCTCAGCAGCTCGGGCAATCGCACTTCTGGCTTGCCGCTATATCAGTTGCCCGCGCGCGACGGCGTTGCACCCGATGCGCCCTACATTGACGCTAAGCACTTCTACTTCGCCTCCAGCATGCAAGTTGTGGCGGAAATGTTGACACGCAATGGCATCGGCAGCATTGCTAATTTAGGCATGAATGAAACCCGCTATGGCTATGAAGAGGCGATGTATAACCAACAGGGCCGGGGTTTTCAGGGCTTTAGAAAAATTATTAGCGAAGACCACAGCGTGGATGACTCGGATAATTCGGTTCCTTACGCGAAGTTCGGTTTACGCAACACCACGATTTTCCACCAAAAATTTCCGCTGACCGGCATGGTGGAATGTGAGGGCACCACCCCGCTTGGGGTGGCGCTCGGTAATTGTACTGAGGTGATCGAGACCAGCATGACGCTGATTTCGGGCAGCAAAAATACCTATAAATGTGGAGTTGCCTGGGCATCTGCGACCTCTGCCGCCTGTAACAACTGGGCTAATTTGCCACAGGCGAGCTACGGCTTTGCTTATCCCAACCTAACGAAGGGTTACCAGTTTGATCTAGTTAGTCATGCCTTGATGCGCAGCAGCACCAAGGCGATTAGCAGCATCGATCAATATGGCAATGTCGTGGCAGAAGCATCCAGCAACACCAGCATTTTTGCCGTTGGCGCTACCGAAATCCGTGGCACGTCGGTTAGCCGTGAATATGAGAGTGCTGACACTGCCAACTGGTGGGTAAATAAGCTACTCAAACAAAGCAGCACTGCAGATGCGGTGCTCAGTACCGGCACGCGGGTCATCGACAGCACGCTCAACCCCGCCCGCAGCAGCACCATGGTTTATGGTTA
>JAYTAO010000524.1:0-6935 GCA_043737435.1 Rhodanobacteraceae bacterium
CGTGTCAGTTCGGACATAAGCCCGGCGGCACCGATGAGTTCTAGGGTGAGTTCTAGGGCAGGCTCGGATATAGTCAAAAAAGACTTAGAAAATTAATTAGCTAACTAATTACTTAATTTAGAGCAAGTCATGCGCGCACGCCATTTGAGCTACAGCATTTCGTTCGGCCTTGCCCTTTTAGGGGGTTGCGCCAGCCTACCGCGCATCGTGCCGGATTTATCGAGAAACGCGCGCCCACCGGTGCGGCTTGAAGGCGCACGCGGGCCGCTGAGCGCAGCGCAGAGCAAGCTGATCCTGCAGCGTTTGCAAATTTCTGCGGATCGAGCCGCGCAGCAAGCCGGTCAACTAGGCGGTGCTACAACTAATATGTTCGAGCGCCATTTGGCATTAGAAGAAGCGATCGTGGGTAGCCCGCTGACGGTAGGCAATGAAGTTGTACTGCTGCAGGATGGGCCCGCGACCTACGCCGCGATGCTGACCGCGATCGCTGCCGCAAAAGACCATATTAATATGGAAACTTACATTTTGGACGATGATGCGGTCGGCCAAGCATTTGCCCAAGCCTTAATAGCAAAGCAAAAGTCTGGCGTGCAAGTCAATTTGATTCGCGATAGCGCAGGCACTTTTAGCACCCCTTCACTATTTTTCCAGAAGTTGACGGATCAAGGTGTTAACGTGCTCGAATTCAACCCTGTCAATCCCTTGGCCGCGCGCAAGACGTGGGCGCTGAATCAGCGCGACCACCGCAAGTTGCTGGTGATCGACGGGCGTATCGCGTTCCTGGGTGGTATAAACATTAGCTCAGTCTATTCGGGCGGGTCTGGCAAAACAGGCTTAGGAGTGTTTTCGAAAGGCATTGGCAAATCGGCTGCGGCAGTTCCTTTATCGACCACAAATAGCGCGAGCGAGGATAAAGGCCAAGTAGTTGATTTGTTCGCCAAGGCAAACAAAGTCACCGTCGAATGGCGCGATACCGATTTGCAGTTACGCGGCCCGGTAGTTGCTGAATTTCAAAAGCTTTTTTTGGAAACTTGGGAAAAGCAGCATGGTCGCCCGCTTGCAGAAAAGGCGTACTTCCCACAGCTAGAAATTGTTGGCAACCAAGTGGTTCGCGCCATCGGCAGCGCACCGGATGAGCCATTTAGCCTGATTTACGCGACCTTGATTTCTGCAATCAACAACGCTGAAAAAAGCGTCTATCTGACCAACGCTTATTTCGCACCCGACCCGCAAATGCTGAGCGCGCTCAAAGCTGCGGCGCGGCGCGGCGTTGACGTTAAATTGATTTTGCCCAGCCAAACGGATTCATGGCTAGTTTTCCACGCGGGGCGGCGTTATTACGCTAGGCTCTTGCGCGCGGGCGTCAAAATTTATCAGCGCCGCGGCGTGATTTTGCATTCAAAAACAGCGCTAATTGACGGAATCTGGGCTACCGTGGGTTCAACTAATTTGGACTGGCGAAGCTTTTTGCACAATCAAGAAGTAAATGCTGTGGTGTTGGGGCCAGAATTTGGTGCGCAGATAAAAGCCATGTTTGATAAAGATTTGGCGGCCTCCGATGAAATCACCCGCGAGCAGTGGGGACGGCGTGGCTTAAATTTGCGCATTAAAGAATTATTCGCGCGGACTTGGGAATATTGGCTTTAATCCACCGTTGGTTTTGGTAGGAACGATACGTCCTACGCCAAGCTAGAGCCGAAGCTACGGAAATCATGCGCTGCAAATTCTTGGCAATCTGGGTCAGATGAATTATGTGACTAATGCGTGTCACCGCACCGAACTGTGTTCCAGCAAAGCCTAGATTTGCTTCGGGCTCGCCCAATCCGGTGTGTCGTTTAGTAGGCACACGCTAAACCAAACTAGAGGTCACGATGAATAAGTCAAATCCAAAGTCGAAAAGCACTGCGGCGGTACCCGCCGTCACGCCGAAAACAGCACCAAAAAAACCCGCGCCAACTGCAACCGATGCGCCTATGCACGCTGCGAAAGGCAATGATGACACGATGAGTCAACCCCAAGCGGCGCGAATTAAGAAGAAGGCATAGTGAGTTTACCCAGTGCAGATGAGCTGAAGGGCAAATGGAAGCAACAAGTGGGTGCTGCCAAAGTCGCGTGGGGCAAACTGACGGATGACGAAATTTTGCAAACAGAAGGTCATGTCGAAAAGCTTGCCGGTCTGGTGCAAGAACGCTACGCGGTGGAAAGCGCCGAAGCGTCACGGCAAGTGAAAGAATTCTTTGCCAAAACCAAAAAGAGCTGACACCAAGCACTCTCTGCCGCCTGGCACTTTAGGCGGCAGGGAGAGCCGCGGGCGGCAACAAACCAATCGTTAAGGAGAAACTCTAATGAATATAGCACCTAAAAAAGTCTTCATTTCTGCGAGCGTAGCGATTGCATTGCTTGCCTCTAGCGGCGCTGCGTTTAGTGATTCGGTGTCGGATGATCTGATTGAAGCGCGTCAAGAAACGCAGATTTGGACTACTTACGCGCTCAGCCCGTACTTGCGCGCAAGTGATTTAAAAGTGTCGGTGGAAGATGGTCGCGCAACGCTGAAAGGCGTGGTTGCAGAAGAAGTAAATCGCGAACTGGCTATGCAAATTGCGCTCGGAGTAGGCGGAATTGTTTCGGTCGACAATCAAATTGCCGTTAAAACCGATTACACACCCGCCGCACGGACCACAGATCGCGGCTATGGTGATGTGATTGATGACGCAACCATTAGCACGACGATAAAATCCAAGCTTTTGTGGAGCCTTTACAGCGATGCGACAGCAATTAATGTTGATACAAATTTAGGCAAAGTCACTTTAAAGGGCACGGCTGACACGGCCGCCGCAAAGGCTCTGGCCGGGCGCATTGCCATGAATACCCGCGGCGTAAATGCGCTAGATAATCGTCTGGTTGTAACACCAGTCAAGCCGATGGCGGTCAGCAAAAGCGACATTACCGATAGCTGGATTACCACCAAAGTAAAATCGATCTACATTTACTCTAGTAACCTTGACGCCAGCCAGATTAATGTCAGCACTCAAGGCGGCGTGGTTAGCTTGAGCGGCAAATTGGATAGCGGTGCACAGCGTGCTTTGGCGATTGAGCTGGCAGAAAATGTGCGCGGCGTAAAGCGTGTGAATGCGACAAATTTGAAAATTTAATTTGGAAAACTGCAGGGCCGCGCGAGACGCAGTTATAAAAAAAAACGGGCTCTGGCCCGGTTTTTTTTTGCGAACGGACGAATGCATTACCGCTGCTCGCTTAACGGATCAAACGGTGCTTCGGCAGAGACTTATGTTGCTAGGCAGCACGAGCAATCACTTCACAATGCGCAAGTTCGCGCGTCCTTTACGTTCTGGCTTCACCGGCTCCTCGCTAACCGGCACGTCATCCTCCGGCGGCAAATCCCCGTCAACTTCCTCTTCGGCACCAAAAACAATGCCATGCTGAATATCTTCGCGCGAGTAAATAGCTAAAACGGAGGCCAGTGGAAAACTAACTTCGCGCTGTGCACCGCCAAAGGAAGCTTTGAGTGACACTGAGTCGTTACCCAAATTAAGTCCAAAAACAGCGCGCGGCGCAATATTGAGCAAAACCCGGTCATCTTTAATCGCACTGGAGGGCACAAAAACACCTTTTGCGGTCGCGTCAACCAATAAATGCGGAGTCAGATCGTTGTCAACAATCCATTCGTACATTGCACGCAGTAAATAAGGCTTTTTGGAAGTGGGGCCACGTCTGTTCACTTAACTATGCTCTTCAATGGACGTCTTTCCAGAATTCGTTCTTAAGCAGCCACAACAGCAATGTCAGACCTGCCAAATACAGCAGCACCCATACGCCCATACTTTCGCGCTGCGTTATTGCTGGTTCGCCTACGTATTCTAAAAAGCTTGTAAGTGCTTGGATATCTTCATCATATTGCTGTGGACTGCGCACTCCCGCCGTCTTCAGCGATAGTGCCGCAGGGCTACATGCGGCATCTCCGTGTACGCCGCCAGCAGCACCCACGGCGTTTGCCTCGTGCACGATGTGTTCTTGCAGGCCTTGCAGTTCCCAAAGCGGGTTTGGCATGGATGCATTGGGGAAAGTGACATTATTCCAGCCAATAGGTCGGCTAGGATCGGGATAAAAACCCTTCAGATAGTTATAAATCCAGTCGACCCCGCGCGAGCGCGCCGTCACAGACAGATCAGGCGGCGCAGCACCGAACCATTCTGTACCACCTGGTGCAGCTCCACGTCCGCCCTTGGGCATATTGTTGGTGATGTAATCACCAAACTTGGCCTCGGTATACGCAAAATTCTGCATTACCTGCGCTTCGGTCAAATTCAAATCGTGCGCAATCCGCGAATAACGCATGTATTGAATCGAATGGCACGCAGAACAGTAGTTGAAATACAACTTCGCACCGCGCTGCAATGTGGGTACGTCAGTTGGACTTGTCTGAGCTTCACCAAACGGCAGGCAAGCGTCGCCGGAAGCAAAAGCCGGTGCACTCGCAATTCCCGTCGCAACAACTACGCCAAGCAGAATTTTAGACAAGGTTGGGGCGAACTTAGTCATGCATAGTCACTCGGTCGGGAACGGGCTTAACTTTGTCATACGCGCTGACAAAATACAGCGCAGGAAAAAATCCAAAATATATTGCCGTGCAAATACGCGCAACCAGTGTTTGTGTGTCGCTGCCTGCTTGAGAACCCAACCAGCCCAAAACCACGAAGACAAAGGCAAAAGTGAAGAGCAAAACTTTGGACCAAATACCGCGATAGCGAATGGACTTAACGGGCGACCGATCAAGCCAGGGTAGCGTAAACAAGATCATCGTCGCTGAACCCATCACAATAACGCCCCCAAGCTTGTCTGGTATGGCCCGCAACATCGCGTAGAAAGGGGTGAAATACCAAACCGGCTTGATGTGCAAAGGCGTCACCAATGCGTTCGCTTGAATAAAGTTATCGTGTTCAAGAAACAAACCGCCGAAAGTCGGATTAAAAAAGATCACACTAGCGAAAATGATCAAAAAGAAACCAGCGCCGAACATATCTTTCACCGTGTAATACGGGTGAAAAGGAATGCCATCGATGGGTTTACCGGACGCGTCTTTGTGCTTTTTAATATCTACGCCGTCGGGGTTATTCGAGCCAACTTCATGCAGCGCGCCTAAATGCAATACGACCAAACCTAAAATGGCGAGCGGCATGGCAATTACGTGCAACGCAAAGAAGCGATTGATGGTGGCACCTGAGGGCAAATAATCCCCTTGTATCCATTCAACTAACGCCGGGCCAATTTTTGGAACCGCGCCAAACAGGCTAACAATCACCTGGGCACCCCAAAAACTCATTTGACCCCAAGGCAATACGTAGCCTAAAAACGCTTCTGCCATCAGCAGAAGCATAATCAATACACCCAAGACCCAAATTAGTTCGCGCGGCTTTTTGTAAGAGCCATAGAGAAAGGCTCGAAACATATGAAGATAAACCACTACGAAGAAAAATGATGCGCCGGTAGAGTGCATGTAGCGAATAAGCCATCCGTACGGGACGTCCCGCATAATATATTCCACCGATGCAAACGCGCCTTCTTCGGTGGGCACATAGTGCATGGTCAAAAAGATACCGGTGATGATTTGGTTGACTAGCATTAACAGTGCAAGTGAGCCAAAGTAATACCAAAGATTAAAGTTTTTTGGCGCGTAATACTGGCCAACATGCTTGTTCCAGAAATCGACCACCGGCATGCGCTGATCGAACCAGCCTAATATTCCAGTTGCTTGAGACGGGGTTGCGCGAGCCATTTATGCTGCCTCTTGATCTTCGCCGATGATGATCGTGCCATCGTCAACAAAGCGATAAGGTGGAACTACTAAATTGGTTGGCGCCGGTGAGCCGTTATAAACACGCCCCGCCATATCAAATTTGGAATTGTGGCAAGGACAGTAGAAACCGCCTTTCCATTGTGAATCCCAACTTTCGGGCTGCAATTCGGGGTGGTATTTTGGCGAGCAACCCAAGTGCGTGCAGCTACCCACTAGCACCAACAGCTCAGGTTTGATCGAACGATACGGGTTATTGGCGTATTTTGGCTGCTGATCCGGATTCAAATTTTTGGGATCTTTTAACCGTGCATCTTCACCCGCAAGCGCGGCTAAAGTTTCTTTACTGCGCCGAATGATCCAAACCGGACGTTTGCGCCAAACTTCAATCAATTGCCCACCTTCAGCAATTTTGCTGATGTCAGACAAGGTGGGCGCGCCCGCAGAAAGGGCTTTCGCGCTCGGTTGAAATGCACTTAAAAACGGTATTGCTGCTGCTGCAACACCGGTACCGCCGACGACCGCACAAGTGGCGGTTAAAAAGCGTCGCCGACCTAAATCAGTCTGCTCTGCCATGGCTAAACCTCGAGCTAATAAAAAAGTTTTGATTAATTCTTTTTGCCTAGGCCGAAAGAATTTGGAATTTTGATGCCGCGCAACTAGGGCGGGCAGCGAGACGAGCCAGCTGAACGCTGTATCGCGACGTTACGCATTCAGTTTACAGGAACGTCTAGGAGCCAGACAATCAAAACCTAGCTTCTTTCACACATTCTTCGACGGATAGTTATGAACACCTCTAAAAACGCTGCCTTGATTCCCGGCCGTTGGTTCAATTGGAACTTTTTAGTGACGTGCACGCTGGCCGGTCTTGCCCTTGCATTTATCGTGACGCAGTTTCGCGCACCAATCAAAGTGGCCGCAGCAGGCCGCGGTTACGCAGACGCAGTCCGGCGCGCAAGCCCTACAGTGGTAAGTATTTTTGCCGACAAAATCGTCACCGAACAGGCTTTAGGCACGGTGCAGGACCCGACCTTGCGCCGATTCTTAGGCGTGTCGCCGGTAGGCCCCGCGCGCCAGCGTTTGGAGCAAAATTTGGGCTCAGCGGTGCTGGTACGCCCAGATGGCA
>JAYTAO010000525.1:0-2789 GCA_043737435.1 Rhodanobacteraceae bacterium
AAGGTGAAGTTGGTGAAATCATCATAATGGGTGCCAGTGTTGCTGCAGGTTATTTACAAAACGGCGATTTGGCGCTGCGCTTCGTTGATGAAAACGGCGTGCAACGCTATCACACCGGCGATTTAGGGCGCACCCTAGCGGATGGCTGTATTGAAATACATGGCCGACAAGATCAGCAAGTCAAATGGCGTGGATTGCGCGTCAGCGTCGCAGATACCGAGGCACTGTTGCTTAGCGAAGCGGGCATTTATCAAGCGGTGGCGATCAACTTAGACTCGATTTTGGTGGCCGTAATTGTGTTGGAAAAATGGGCAAAAAATGACCACGATAATCATCCGGACGCCATAATTTCCAGGCTAAAACTCCGCTTTGCCCAATCGGATGCAGTAGCGCCAGATACTTACGAAATTTTCCATCGGCCATTGCCGTTAACAGTAAACGGCAAGCTGGATCGGATTGCGCTGCGACAACAACTGCTTACTCCCAAATCGGCTGGGACAGCGGCTATCCACGCAGCGCATTGCTTGACGCAGGGATATTCTGCACATCCCAGCGCGCTGGCGCTTTGGCAGCAATTCTTGCCGTCTGGATACAAACCAGAAGCGGGCGACTGGTTTAGCCAAGGTGGACATTCGCTGCAAGCGCTGAGACTCATTGAAGCTGCGCGTTCGCTCGGCGCTGGCAAAGCCACGCTGGGCAGCTTCCTTAGGCAACCTACATTGCGGCATCTATCAAGCTGGTTTGAAGGACGACCGCAGCAGTTAATTGTCATGGATCTGGCCGCCACGAACACCACCGAGATCGCCCAGTTGCAACGAACGCAAGATGCGATTTTGATCACCGGCGCAACCGGCATGCTGGCGCTTGGCCTAATTAAACAGCTGCTTGAGCGCACCTCGCGCCCACTGATTCTGTGTGTGCGTGGTAAAACTCAGGCGCTTGCCGAGCAGCGCATGATGAGGGCGATTTCGGCGTCCGAATTGAATTTAGGCGTTGAGCGGGTTCAAACACTGTTATTTGATCTTGCCGAGCCAGAATTGGGTTGGTCAGCGCCGCTTTTCGATGCTGTTGCTGGGGCGATAACCGAAATTTGGCATTTAGGTGCCGAGGTCAATTTTCTGTTGAGCGATTCTGAGCTTGCCGCCTGCAACACACACCCAGTTGAAGCCATTTTCAAACTTGCAGAACGAAACGGCGCGTTGCTGCACTTTGCTTCTAGCCTTGGCGTCTTCCCTTATCAGCTAGATCAGGATGTTGATGAGCACAGTGATCGGCCCACCGGGCTTTTTGCATCCGGCTATGCACGCAGCAAATGGCATGCCGAGCAGCGGTTACGCGTCTTGAAGAATCAATCAAAAGCTCAACCAAAACCGGTACGTTTGCGCATCTATCGGCTTGGGCTGTGTGTGTCAAACATAAAGCGCGCGCAGGATATTGTGGCAATAAGCCGCATTGCACTTTCGCTCTGTAAAAGCTGGCCAGATTCCATGATGCCGGTTAATGCATTGGCACAAGCAGACGCAGTATCGGCGCTGCTTTTGCTTGCAGACATTGAGGAGAATAGTCCTCAAACCCAGGTTTGGCATGTACAACACGATCAGCCGGAATCAATCAATGCGCTGCGCGCGCAGATTGCGCCAAGCGCTGCCAAAATTTCCCTGCGTGATTGGCTAACAAAACTTGCGCTCAGCAAACCGTCGAGTTTGGATGCCGATGCAGCGCTTGCCCGTGATCTTTTGCTGCTGTTGATTCCCGCAGGATTGCATGAGCCGATTGATGCGCACGGACAGGTGCTCAACACACATACGATTTCCGTGTTGAAGTCACGAGGTTGGCGGCCACAGTCGGTGGCAACCTCGCTTAGGACCGCGCTCGTTGAATAGCTTAACGAGATTGCGTCGCGGCAACTATGCTTTGACCCTAGCCTGTATCGCTGCACTTCCCTATCGCAGCGTTTACGCCAATCTATCGCTGGCGCAGCGTCGTCGAGCGGCGCAATTTCAAAACGCGAAACTAAAACGGCAGTATTTGGCATGCAAGTGGCTGCAGCTTCGGCTTGGCCAGCAACAACCTAAACATCATTCCAGCATGAGTCACACAGGTAAGCGGGTTGTGATCGCGAGTGCTCGCCGCCGCATTGGTATTGATGCTGAGCGCGCTGGCGACAGGATTTCGTTAGAGTTCGTCAAACTTATCGCTGCGAACCCGTGTGAAGCGATATGGGCCGCAGCAGATACTTTTACTGGCCCGAACCGTTCGCTATTACTTTGGCTCGCTAAAGAAGCGCGATTTAAGTCCGCAGGAAATTTTCAGGCGAATTTTGACCCGCAAACTATTGCCGTTTATGGTGCAAGTGGCTGGCTTCCAAAATTGCGCTTTGAAAGAGTTTGGGGATTGCAGATTGCGGTGTACTTGGGCTGATTCGTGCGCGCCGTAAAAAGACGGGCGTCTATTAAACGCCCGCCTTTTAGATCTTCAAAACTATCGCGCTGAGTTCGAGTTCATCGTCGCGTTTCTGGATGCATCACGATACTGCGCAGGATCACGCATGCCGTCGGTATGGCATTGGCCAGTAACGTGACCACGATTAACTCCGCCGCTGAGCTGACCATTGGCTTGTTCGGTGGTGCCATCTTCTGGATCGCCCAAAACTAAGTCACTTGCGAAGTTGCAGTAGTCGTTGCTCCACCAATTAGTTAGCTTGAAGCTGGTAGTATGGAAGTTGACCTTGGCGCGGCTAGCGGTAGAAATCCCGGCGAGCCAATTGGCTGCGCCAGTGTAGGTTAGAT
>JAYTAO010000526.1:0-6922 GCA_043737435.1 Rhodanobacteraceae bacterium
GCGCCAATGGTAGTGTGCATCTAGCACGCGAGAGTAGGTCATCGCCAAGCACTTTAATATCTGAAAAAAATTCGCCCTCTAATCGAAAGATTAGAGGGCGGACTTTTGCTTGTGATAGATTTCGGGCCGGGTGATCGTGTGCTTGCAAGGTGGGAACCAGATGGCTTGTTTTATCCGGAAAAAGTACAGCTGGTTGACCGCCTTGGCCTGTATGTCGCCGACGATGATGGCGACTTAGCGGTGGTGCAAAAGGCAAATGTACGCAGAGTCGATTGGCGAATGGGTACCAGTTTGGAATGCAATTGGCATAACAAAAGGAAATTATTTTGCTGGCAAGATTAGTGCGATGCGAGGTGAAGTGATCGACGTACGCTACGCCGACGGCGATGCGGAACAAATGACGATTAGCCGCTGTCGCTCTCGCTAAGCGCCGCGTTTTTTACGAATCAGCGCGGAAATCTCTTCATCGGCACGGCCTTGGGCAACCAAGGTTGTGTAGTCGCTAATGGATTGCTGAACCACGGTTTGTGGCAAACCTAACGCCCGACCCATGCCTGCAACAATGTTCAAGTCTTTGAGCAACAAACCTAGCTTGAATCCATTTGTGAATTCGTCCTTCAACATGGTTTCGCCGCGTTTTTCTAGAAACCACGAATTCGCGGCACCGGCGGTCAAAACGCTGAGCAGCTTATCCGACGGCAATTCCAACTTTTCTGCCAGCGCTAGCGCTTCGCAAACGCCTTGCGCGATACCGGCAATGATCACTTGATTAACTGCTTTCGTCGCCTGTCCGCAACCCACGTCGCCCATATGAGTAATGCGTTTGCCCATGAGCGTTAGCGCCGGCATGACTCTCGCAAGTACAGCTTCTTCACCACCAATCATCAGACTCAGAGCTGCGTGTTTCGCGCCCTCGACGCCGCCCGATACTGGCGCATCTAGAAACTCAACGCCCCATTTCGCCAGCTCAAGCTTTAGTACGCGCGCTGTTTCCGGGCTGACGGTGGAGTGATCCACCAAGATACTTCCCGCTTTCATGCCAGGCATTGCGGCACGAGCAACCTCCAACAGGTCTTGATCTGCGGAAACATTAACCAGTAAGACATTGCACAACGATGCAAGCGCCGCGGGCGAACTGGACGCCGTTACCGCAAATTCTTGCGCAAAGCGTGCAGATTTTTCGCCGCTACGGTTCCAAATGCCCACGAGCATGCCCGCTTTTGCCAAGTGGCTAGCCATAGGCCAACCCATTGCGCCTAAGCCAAGGTAGCCCACTCGCAAATCGCCGACGTTGGGCAGTTGCGTACCCGCACTCACCAAAGTACCTCAGCCAACGCGCAGTTGAGCCCCGAGCCGATACCGAACAATGCCACGCGTTTGCCCTTGGTTAAACGCCCCAGCTGCTTGAGCTTGCTCAACGTAAATGGCACCGAAGCCGGGCCGATATTGCCGAACTCGGCGAAAATGGTAAGCACTTTGTGCGGATCGATCCCAAGCATACGAATCAGCTCTTCGGTGTGCACACGACTGACTTGATGCACGACGAATTCGTCAATTTCTTCCGTCGTCCAACCAAACATGGTGCGCGCAACCGCATACGTCTTAGTGGCTAGCTTTAGCCCTTCGATTAGCAGCATTTTGGTGTCAGTAAACATTCGATCAATATTGCCGTAGCATAATTTTGAAAATTGCGTTGCTGCACGCGCGACTGAACCTAAATAACGATGACCATCGGGTAAGTCTTTAATATGCCCCATCACCATTGCCACTCCGCCGGAGCCCAAAGTCATTGAGGCCATTTGCGTACGAAATTGCTCTTCCGTAGTGTCGTCACGCGCGAGGCGCGCAACGGTGTCATCGCACACTTGGCGGCTATTTTCGCCGTCCACAATCAACGCATATTGCACGTCGCCGCGCTCGATCATGCGTGCCGCAATGTCCATGCCGTTCAAAAAGGCTAAGCATGCATTGCCTACGTCGAAGTTTAAGCAATCTTCGCCCAAGCCCAGTTTGCCGTGCACGATCGCGGCAGTTGAAGGTTCGAGAAAATCTCGACACACGCTCGTGTTAATCAAAATACCGATCTGACCACGCTCTATGCCGGCGTCTACGATTGCCAACTCGCCTGCTTGCGCCGCCGCGTCTGAAGGTGGCGTATTCCGATCGAATACACGTCGTGCATTAATGCCAGCAACTTTTTCGAATACATCCCGGCGTATGCCCAACCGATCCATCGTCGCACCCAGCTTTCTCACGAGTTCGCTCGACTGAATCACATGCGGCGCCTCTATATGACAAATGCTGGCAATGGCAACGTTTTCAAAGCGCATGGCGCATCCTGAAGATCAGAAAAGAGCCAGAAGGTACGCAACTTCAGGGCAATTCACAAGATTTGGCCTGCTGTTACGGAGGTGAACCAACCCGCGGGTTCACCTGAGTGGTTTCGCTGTGACACCATCTGGCCAGACTCATTTGCGCACAGATTCACATATTTATAGAAAGCGAATAAACTTTGCGTCCGCCAAGCCTACACTTAGCGCCTCAGACCCGCTTTGCGCAAAGCAAGATATCGCGGATCACATTTTTGGAGCACGATTATGGTCGCACGATTAACCGCATGCATGCTTTCCGCCCTCGCTGTCGGTGCCATGCTGTCCCAAACCGCGCACTCGGCGGAATTTCGCGGCACCACGCCTGCTGGTGCACACTATCTGTTGCAAACGCCGCCCAACTGGCGAGCGGGCGATGGCTTGGTGCTGATCAATCATGGCTTTCAATTTGAGGCCGAAACCGGCGACCCATCACTAGGCAGCGCCGCATTACGTGAGCAAATTTTAGCGCAAGGCTACGCAATTGCCGCCTCAAGTTATAGCGCAACCGGCTGGGCGACTTTTAGAGTAGGCGTGGACCTGCGTGAGTTACTCGCCGTCGTGAAAACAAAGCTTGCGATTAATTCCCTAAACAGCGCCGATCTAGGCCCCGTCTATTTTAATGGCGGTTCCCTGGGCGGCTTGGTCAGTGTGCAGCAAGCTGAGCTGGTCGCCGCTGGCCTAGTGCCGGGTTTAACTGAAGTTACTGGCGTACTTAGCATGTGCCCGCCGCTTGCAGGCTCCGTCGTTTGGGATCACGCGATGGACTTTCGCTTAGCTTATGATTCGATTTGCAGCGGCATCAACGGCGGCGAAATGCCCGCTGGCAACGCGGCGACACCCTGGCTATTAAAACCGGGAATGGTTGATAACGGTGGCAGTACCGTTACTTACGCAGAGGTGGTGACATCGGCGGCAGCATGCGTCGGCTTTGAAGTACCGCCATTTTTGCAATCGAACGGCATGCAATCCCGTCGCGCGCGTTTGTTGGCGGCAAGTAAAACTCCCGACGCGTTTTTGGCCGAGCTGCTATTTTACTCGACCTTTGCAGTATCTGATTTGGTTTTTGACGCGAAAAAGCTCGGCGGTATTCACTTCGCGAGTAGCAATACACCGATGCAGCCTTTTGATACTCAAGGGCTGGATTTCGGTGATACTGCGCTAAATTCCGGCATACGGCGGCTCAAAGCTGATCCCGTCGCACGCTTTGAGCTGATCCGACAATACACACCAAGCGGGCGCATAGGGGGTGCCAAGCTACTTACGGTTTCGACCTCGGGGGATGGCTTGGTGGTGCCAGAGCATTTGCGCTTTCTGGAGGGAAAAGTTTCTGAAAATCAATGGCGGCGCGCGCTCGTCCAGGAAACTACACCCAGCCATTGTGGCTTCAGCGATGGCGAGTTGATAGGAAGTTGGAATCAGCTTCGCGCTTGGGCGCAGCGTCCATTACCCAATGCCGTTGCAAGTGCGCCACCCAGCGTCAGCACACTCAACACAGCTTGTGCATCAGTACCTGCCGGTGGCAGTTGTAGATTTTCTAGTGCCGAAAACCTAGGCCCGTTGAGCAGCAAAATCAAAACGCGCACCGCGCTGGCAAATCAGCCGCTCGTAGACGGCGGTATCAATGGCGATTGGTATACGCCATCGCGTTCGGGCGAAGGTTTGAAGGTTGAAGCATTGCCGGGCGGACGCGCCTTGATCAATTTTTTCACCTACCCAAAAACCGGTGAAGTTGCTGAGCAATTATGGCTAACGGGTACGGGCACGATCACCGAAAACGGCATTGCAGTTGACGATCTGTATCGCACTAAAGGCGCGCGTTTCGGCGCCACGTTTAACCCCAATGACGTGCGCGTGGAGCGCTGGGGCAGTTTGAGCTTGGTATTGACCGAGTGCGGGCGTGGCAAAATGGCGTTCACCGGCCCGGAAGGGTTTGGCTCTGAAATTCGCGATGTTGAGCAAATCTCGCGCCAGCGAGTGCCCTGCAATTCGCGCATAGCACAGCAAAATGACACCGGGCTGAGCGGAAGTTGGTTCGATGCGAATCGTGCCGGTGAAGGCGTGACGCTAACGGTGCAAAATGACCTGAGCGTGGTGATGGCCTTTTTCGGCTACGCACCCAATGGTGAACAGGCTTGGTTTGCCATGCAGTCGCAGCTTTCCAACACCGGCCCGACGCGAAAGGCCGCAGGTGCTTTATTGCGTCCAGTGGGTACGCGCTTCGGCAGCGCTTTCCAAAGCAATCAAATTCGCGTCGAGAATTTCGGCACGGTCGAGCTAGAATTTTTGAATTGCAATCAGCTGCGCATGCGCGCGGTAACGTCATGGGGGACGCAAGATTACAACTTCACTCGTTTGACTGCACCGCTGGGAACAGAGTTTTGCGCGAGTTTTTGAGCTTGGCTTTGGCTCTACCACGGTTGGGAGTTCTTGCGATTCAGCCGAAGGTGCAGAAATTGATCTAAGATTCAGACCGAAAATCACGCGACGGATTGCGGCCATGACGAGTTCTAACTCCCCCCATTTTATTCCCGGACAGCGCTACCACAGCAACGCCGAGCCTGAGCTTGGCTTAGGCACGGTAATGCGCGTGGAGGGCCGTGCAGTCCAGGTGGTCTTCACGCTATCGGGCATCGTGCGGCAGTACGCGCAAGCCAGCGCGCCGCTTGCGCGGCCGGAATTCAAAGCGGGCGATGTGGTATTGCGGCGCGGCGAGAAACATGAAATCACGCAAGTCACCGAGGCTGCAGGCCTGCGCACCTATCACTGCGGCGAAGTGAAATTTAGCGAAGGTGAACTCGATGATCAACAAGCCGCTGGCGAAGCCGATGAGCGATTAATCGCGGGGCGCTTAGACACCAATTTACGCTACGCACTGCGGGTTGAAGCGCTTGAACGCCGGGCAAAACTGCGCTCCTCAGTCGCCAATGGTTTGTATTCCGCGAAAATTTCCTTGCTTAAGCATCAGCTGCAAGTGGTGGATTTGGCTCTGAAACAACCAGAACCTCGAATGTTGCTCGCCGACGAGGTAGGGCTGGGCAAAACTATTGAAGCGGGGCTGATTTTGACGCGGCTATTGGCTAGCGGTCGGGTTTCCCGCGCGCTGATCATCGTGCCGGAAGCGTTGGTGTATCAGTGGTTTATCGAGCTGATGCGGCGCTTTAATTTAAAGACGGCGATTTTTGACGAGGAGCGGGTTGAGTCGATTGAACTGACCGGAGAAGGCCGTAATCCTTTTCAAGACGATCAAATCGTGCTGACCGATTTGGCGTTTTTGTCCGCCTCGCCCAAGCGCGCGCGCCAAGCCGCTGATTCGGGTTGGGATATGTTGATCGTCGATGAAGCACACCATTTGCAGTGGAGCGAAGATGCCGCGAGCGTCGAATATCAGCTGGTGGAAACCATCGCACTGGCGACACCGAGCGTTATTTTGTTAACGGCGACGCCAGAGCAGCTCGGATTAGCCGGGCATTTCGCGCGCCTGCGTTTGCTTGACCCCGCGCGATTCCATGATTTTTCTTTGTTCGAAAAAGAAGCGCTGAGCTATCAAGGCATCTCCAAGCTGGCCGAAGCGCTCCAGGACGATGCGCCGCTGACTGACAAAGTCGTCAAGAAGCTCAACGCTATTTTGGCGGACGAGCCGAATCTTGCCCGCACAATTCGCGTTGATAGTGATGCGCGTGAGCGCACCGCGCTGCTGGATGCGCTGATTGACCGGCATGGCACCGGGCGGGTGATGGTGCGCAATCGACGGGTCAGCGTCGGGGGGTTTCCGGCACGTGTGCTGCACGCCGAACGTTTGGATAGCGCGCATGACGAGGCGCTCAAAGCGCGTTTGCTGTTGGAATTCAAACGCGACATCAGCTTGGCCGAGCTTCCGCTTTTCGCCAAAGCTGAGCTGTTGGCGGATCAAGAAAACCCGGAAATTAGAGCGCTCACGCACGACCCGCGCTTTGCTTGGCTGCTCAAGCTGATTGAAGAGTTGAGCCCTGCGAAGCTGGTGCTGATTTGTCGACATGCTTACAAGGTGCAGCAATTGGAATCGGCATTGCGCTTGCGATCCGGCGTCAAAGTCGCGCGCTTTACTGAAGCGTTGAGCTTGGCGCAGCGGGATCGCAACGCCGCCTATTTTGCCGACCCGGACGGCGCGCGCATGTTGCTGTGTTCGGAAATTGGCTCGGAAGGCCGCAATTTTCAATTTGCGCACCATTTGGTGCTGTGGGACGTGCCGCTAGATCCGGATCTGCTGGAGCAGCGCATCGGCCGCCTTGATCGCATTGGGCAAAGCGAAGACATCAAAATTCATACCTGCGTGTTGAAAGACAGCGCGCAAGCGTTGGTGCTGGACTGGCATGAGCACGGCATTGGCGGCTTTGCCCAAAGCCCTGCGGATGGCCGCGAACTGCTGCGCCGTTTTGGCGAGCGGCTAACGCAAACCGCGCTTCAGCTTGCGGACGGCGCGTCTGGCTGCCATGCCAACGCCACCAAACTGATCGAGGAAACCCATGCGCTGCATGCGCAATTTGCCGAACGCATTCACGCCGGTCGGGATC
>JAYTAO010000527.1:0-2788 GCA_043737435.1 Rhodanobacteraceae bacterium
ATGCAGAAGTTTTATTTGGAAATGACGCACGCGGGTGCGGCCCAAAGTGCGAACGCATGCCGTTCGAGCGTGGCGGGGTGCGCCAAGTGAGCAGCGATAATGTCAGCACCAAGCCAGTGCAGGCACAGCCAGAGCACCGGGATAGGTTGAACGCAGATGGCGTTCAAGACGATATCGCGATCAACGATTTTGTCGTGAAATTTGCCAACGTCAATGGTTCCGGCTCGGCGTCCGCCAATGAACTGTTTGCCAAAGCAATTTTGCGCATGGGCGTGCCGGTGAGTCCGCGCAATATTTTCCCCTCCAATATCCAAGGATTGCCGACTTGGTATGAAGTGCGCGTCACTGAAAAAGGTTATTTGGGCCGACGCGGCGGCGTGGATTTACTGGTCGCAATGAACCCGCAAACTTGGGAAAGCGACGTACGCGAATTGTCACCCGGCAGCTATTTATTTTACGACTCCACCAAAGCCATGCCCGCGGAGATGTTCCCGCCCGACGTGCACGTGTTGGCAGTGCCGTTAACGCAGTTATGCAACGCGGCGTATTCCGATCCAAGGCAACGCCAGCTCTTCAAAAACATTATGTACGTGGGTGCGCTTGCGGTGTTGCTGGGCATACCCATGGCTGTTTTCGAAGCGCTGTTTGCCGAACAATTCAAAGGCAAAGAAAAATTACTCAGCGCCAATGCGCGCGCATTGAGTATCGGCGGCGACTATGCCCGTGAACATTTGGCGCACCCGATCCGTTTGCAGCTCAGGCCCGCAGATGCCGTGGGTGATCGCATTTTTGTTGAAGGCAACGCCGCTTCAGCGCTGGGCTGCGTTTATGGCGGTGCTACCGTGTGCGCTTGGTATCCGATCACGCCATCGTCTTCGGTCGCGGAAAACTTTCAAAAATATTGTCAGCAGTTCCGTGTAGACCCTGTTTCAGGTGCAAACCGTTACGCGATTGTGCAGGCCGAGGACGAAATCGCTTCGATTGGCATGGTGGTGGGTGCGTGTTGGAATGGCGCGCGCGCTTTTACTACGACCTCGGGCCCCGGCATTTCTTTGATGAATGAATTTCTCGGCCTAGCCTATTTTGCCGAGATTCCCGCCACGATTATCAATATCCAACGCGGTGGACCCTCTACCGGCATGCCCACGCGCACACAACAGTCGGACATATTAGCTTGCGCCTATGCCTCGCATGGGGATACCAAACACGTATTGCTATTTCCGGAGGATCCCAACGAGTGCTTTGAGCACTCGGCGGCGGCGTTGGATCTGGCTGATCGCCTGCAAACGCCCATTTTTGTAATGAGCGATTTGGACATCGGCATGAACCAGCGCTTGTGCAAGCCATTGGTGTGGGACGACGCGCGCAAGCTGGATCGTGGCAAGGTGATGACCGCCGAAGCGCTTGAATCCGGCCGCAATTTTGGCCGCTATGTCGATGTTGATGGCGATGGCATTCCCTACCGCACCTATCCCGGAACACACGCGACGAAAGGTAGCTTCTTTACTAGAGGCACGACCCGCGATAGCTACGCACGCTACTCGGAAAAGGGCGTGGATTACGTTGCCAACGTCGAGCGCTTGTTGCGAAAATTTAATACTGCCAAAGCGCTGGTGCCGCAGCCCGTAGTGCGACAGGCTGCGCAAAAAACTGCGATTGGCGTGATCTATTTTGGCTCCACCAGCCCGGCTTTAAGCGAAGCGCTGGATCAGTTAGAAGCGGGGGGTGTGCATCTGGATAGCCTGCGTTTGCGTGCCTATCCTTTTCCCGACACGGTACGCGAATTTGTCGCGCAGCATTCGCACGTTTACGTGGTTGAGCAAAATCGCGACGCGCAAATGAAATCTCTGTTGGTCACTGAATTTGGCTTTGATCCGGCCGTGTTGCCAAGTGTGCTGCATTTCGACGGCACGCCGATCACTGCACGCTTTATCGCCTCCGCCATTGTGGCACGTGAAAAATGGGCGCTAGAACAGCGCTTGGCAAGCAAATGCTAGGCCTCAACGCGACGCAGAACAGTCGGCTTGGAATCAAGGCCAACTTCGGAACCTCCAATGTGCTCACGCACACCAGGAATTATCTATGACCTACCTAACCAAACCCGCGTTGCACCACCCCAGCTTACAGCGCAACCAAGTCGGCTATACCCGGCGTGATTACGAGGGCAAGGTGTCGACTCTGTGTGCCGGTTGTGGCCACGATTCTATTTCCGCGGCGATTATCCAAGCCTGTTGGGAGATGCATATTGAGCCGCACCGCGTTGCTAAACTTTCTGGCATCGGCTGCAGCTCGAAAACGCCGGACTATTTTCTCGGCAATTCGCATGGCTTCAACACCGTGCACGGGCGCATGCCGTCGGTGTTAACAGGCGCTAATTTGGCGAATCGCGATTTGCTGTATTTGGGCGTTTCCGGCGACGGCGATTCCGCATCGATAGGCCTGGGGCAGTTTGTGCATGCCGTGCGTCGTGGCGTTAATATGGTTTATATCGTTGAAAACAATGGGGTGTATGGCCTGACCAAAGGCCAGTTCTCCGCCACCGCCGACGCTGGGTCGACCTCCAAACGCGGCGTGGTAAATAGTGATAGCCCGATAGATCTGATCGGCATGGCGCTGCAGTTAGGCGTCAGTTTCGCCGCGCGCAGTTTTTCCGGCGATAAAGCGCAACTGGTGCCTTTGATCAAAGCCGCGATCGCGCATCCGGGCTCGGCGGTGATTGATATCGTCAGCCCGTGCGTGGCGTTTAATAATCACAGCGGCAGCACCAAAAGCTACGACTACGTACGCG
>JAYTAO010000528.1:0-2779 GCA_043737435.1 Rhodanobacteraceae bacterium
AACCGCGTGCCGAGGGTGGACAATTCACTGTTCAGCGCACTGAGCTTGACTTTGTCTTCGGCGCTGAGCTTGGCGCCGGCACGTACGAATTGGCGGTAGTACACCTCGGTCAAGCGCAGATCCTCGCCCTGCATTTTTTCGCGCGCGTCATACACGGCTTGCACGCGGGCAAAAAGAGTGGGATTTAATGAGATCGAATCTTGGTGCGCGGCCAACAATGGCGATAGTTTTTCGTCCGCAGCACGCAAAGTGTCGTTACTGGTCGAGTTGGTCAAGTTCGAAAAAATCTTATAGGCACGCGTTAAATCTTGTCCGGCAAGTTCCATCGCGACGATGGTGTTTTCGAACGACGCAGGTTCTTTACTGTCGGCAATCGCGGCTATTTCAGCCTTGTGCTTGACCATGCCGGCCATGATCGCTTCTTCATAGTCGGCGTCTTGAATCAAATTAAATGGCGGTGCCATCAGCGGCAAGGTGCTTGCTATCAGCAAAGGATTGACGTGTGCAGCAGGGGCTACCACCGCAGTTTGCGCGGCGGGCGTTTTAGCTTCAGGTGTGTCGGTCATAGGGGCTTCGTCGGTACACGCGGCTAAGCCGAGTGCGATGCTCAGGGCAAGGATTTTTTTCATGACTTTAATTAGGCTAGGCGCAGTTGAATGATTGGGGCCGCAGTTTTAGCAAAAAAAAATCATTTGCGCTGCTGCCATAGGTCTTAGCCGATAAAAATTCTTGGTCATTGCCGCTACAACCCTTCGTTCAACGCGGCACGAAACACGGGGCGCTGGGTAGGTTCAAATCCAAGTCGGCGATACAGCTTTTGCGCACTTAAATTATCGGGCGTAGTCTCCATGCTCATAGAAAAGCCGCCACGCGCGGCGGATTGATCGCGCAAGGCAAGGATGGCTTGGCTCGCCACACTTTTGCCACGCCATGCCGGAATTACAAAAATTTCGTCCAGAATCGTTACCAAACCACCGAATTCGATGCTCCAGCCGTCCATCATTAACGCATAGCCTACGCGGTCGTCGTCTATACACAGCCACCATGCGCTGCCGCGATCCTGCGCCAGTGCCGTTGCGAGTGCATGCTGGAATCGCGCTGCGTCAAAAGGAAGTTTGTCTTCTTGATAGTAATGTTGTGCCATAGGCAGCATGGCGGCGATTTCAGCGGCCAGGCAGGCAACGATTTTTACTGCTATCTGGGACACGCTTGTCCTTTGCCCTGACTACGCGCGGCTTCCGCTAATGCCTGTAACTCCGGTGCCTGTGCGGCAAACTTTTCCATGCGCTTTTCGGAGTTCGGATGCGTGGACAACCACTGCGGCGGCGCGCCATCGCTTAACGCCAGCATGTTTTGCCACAACATCGCCGCTTCCGCCGGGTTGCAGCCCGCGCGTGCCGTGAGTATTTGGCCGGCTTGCCCGGCGGCTGCTGATGCCAATTGCGTGCTGACACGCTGGTCACTATGCTGGTAAGTCACATGACTAAGCTCATGGCCGATCACCGCCGCCAGCTGATCTCGTGTTTGCGCCACTTTCCAAATACCGGTGTTCACCCCCACTTTTCCGCCCGGCAGCGCAAAAGCATTCGGTTCGTCATCAGCAAAAACCACGACTTCCCAATCCTGCTGGGAAAAATTATTCGGCACTTCTGCGATCAACTTATTCGTCACGCAACTGACGTAATTTTGCAGCCGTGCATCGCGACTTACTTTGCTTTTGCTCTTGATTTCTTCAAAAGCCGATAAGCCCATCGCGCTTAGCTGCTTGCTGTCAACGACCTTGAAGATCTTTTTGCCATCCGGGTCGGTGGCGCAGCTGGTTAGGCTTAAAGTGGCGATTAGCGTGGTGCAAATGTAGGTTTTATTCATTTGTTGAAGTTCTTGTTGAGAAATAGTCTTTCTGAAACGCCATCCTTCGCGCGTACCCAAATAAGAAATTCAGGTATTGGATTCAAATCGGATTCCGCTGCGTTCGTGACACAAACTAGCCAAACCCATTCCCGCGTTCAATTTTTCCTACGCGTGTGTGGGCACGTGATAGGTCTAATACTCTGCCAAACGGTTGATATGAAGCAGACGGCCTAGCTGCATCAGCCACTGCGAAAACTTTGGCGTTAGACTCCGATTGCACTACGTCCAATTTTGAAAGAAAACTCGTTAGGAAAGCACTTGTACCAGTCGAACTGAGACCAAGGTAAGTGAAAAATGGAATTGCAAGTAGGTGCATCTGAATTGCCTCCCCTGTCGATTGCTTAATTTGTCGTCGGTGATCTACTTACCGCAACTTCGAAGCCCGTATTGTCAGGATATTCTCTGGCGCGCTAAAACTATCTGATCGCGAATTGGCCCAGAAGACTTTAAACGCCGGGTGTTCCGGAGTCGCGCCTAATAATTCCCCTGGCTGCACGAAATTATGCAAGGCAGCTAAGGAACGCACTTCGGTTGAGCTCACTCGGCGTATCACATGTTCCGGCCCGATTTCACCGGGGTGTTCTAGGCCCGCGGCGGCGACTAATTCTTTTAGCGCCTTTAAGGTATTTTGATGAAATTGATAAACGCGCTCGGATTTGTCTGGCACAACCAGCGCGCGCTGGCGCAATTTGTCCTGGGTGGTCACGCCGGTGGGGCATTTGCCGGTGTGACAAGCTTGCGCTTGGATGCAGCCAAGGGAGAACATAAAACCGCGGGCGCTATTGCACCAATCGGCACCCAAGGCCATGGCGCGGGTAACATCAAATGCGGTGATGATTTTGCCGCTGGCGCCGAGTTTGATTTGCTT
>JAYTAO010000529.1:0-6878 GCA_043737435.1 Rhodanobacteraceae bacterium
TTTGCGTAAATTGATGACGCGTAACGCGTCGGTGGGGCTCGCCATTGTCTGTCTAGCCTGAACTAATCCGAGGCGCGAAGTATCCGGCGGCTTCGTTAAGCGCGCCAGCTAAAAGGCTTGCAGATATGCTGCGCGCCTCTAAATTGTCAGAAAGCGCGCGCAATTGGGCGCGTTAAACTTAAAGCCAAACCAAAAAGAAGGAATTTAAATGGCCGTACATTTTCCGCTCAAGTTGATCGATAGCCGCATGTTGGCACCCGACGTACGCCATTTGGTGTTTCAGCGCAGCGACGGCGAAGTTTTAAACTATATTCCTGGGCAGTTTTTGCAGTTCCACTTTGAGGTCAATGGCGCGCCTAGTAAACGCAGCTATAGTTTGGCCAATCCACCGGCGCTCGATAATTCTGGCCATAGTGTTCCCGGCCACAGCGTCGAAATCGCGGTCAGCTACGTTAAAGGCGGGGCGGCGACGGCATTGTTGAGCGAATTAGCAGTGGGCGGTGAAATTACCGGTAGCGGGCCCTACGGCCGTTTTTGCTTGATGGACAGCGATAAAAATGCGCGCTATTTGTTGATTGGCACCGGCACAGGTATTACTCCGTACCGCGCGATGCTGCCAAAACTGGCCGAGTTAATGCAAAACCGCAAGGTGCAAGTCGCGGTCATTCAAGGCGCGCGTACGCATGCGGAGCTTTTATATGGCGACGAATTTAAGGCCTTTGCTGCCGCGCAGCCCAATTTTCGCTATTTCAGCTGCACCTCACGCGAGGCGGCAGGCAGCTATATTGGTGACCGCGCTGGCCACGTGCAAAGCGTATTTGCCGAGCTAAATTTAGATGGTGCGACGGACATTAGCTATCTGTGCGGCAATCCGAATATGGTCGATGAAAGTTTTACCCAGCTCAAAGACGCTGGCTTTCCGGTGCCAGCGGTGCGCCGGGAAAAATATATTTCATCGAAGTGAGTTTCTTAACATAACGTTCGGCTTGAGCCCGCATGCATCCACGTAACCGCCATCAAGGCCACTACGATTTCGCTGGGCTCGTTGAAAGCTGCCCGGAGTTGGCGAGCGCGCTGGTGGAAAAGCCCGGCGGTGGCGTGAGCATCAATTTTGCCGATGCGTATGCGGTACGGACACTCAATCGCGCGCTATTGCGCAGCCAATATGGCATAGCGCATTGGGATTTGGCCGACGGCTATTTGTGCCCGCCGATCCCAGGCCGCGCGGATTACCTGCACGGTTTAGCGGATTTGCTAGGAACCAGCGTAGGCAATCGGGCGGTGCGCGTGCTGGATATTGGCGTCGGCGCCAACTGCATCTATCCCTTGTTGGGCCATGCCAGCTACGGCTGGCAGTTTGTCGGGACAGAGATTGATGCGAATGCGCTATCGGCAGCCCAGGCAATTATTCAAGCCAACAACCTTTGTGGCGCCATTGAGCTACGACTGCAAACGCAGCGCGGCAAGATCTACGCTGGCATGCTTAAGCCGGGTGAGCGCTTTGATTTGTGCCTTTGCAACCCGCCTTTTCACAGCTCTGCGGAGATCGCTGATGCGACCAACCGGCGCAAGTGGCGCAATTTTGGTGTGCTAGCCAGTGCTGCCACGGGCGCGCTCAACTTTGGCGGCAAAGGCGGCGAGCTATGGTGCACGGGTGGCGAGGCCTCTTTTATTAAGCGCATGATTAACGAAAGTGCGGCGGTACGCGATCAAATTTTATGGTTCTCTTGCTTGGTTTCTAAAGCCGGAAATGTGCCTGATATTTATAAGCAGCTGAGCAAAGTCGGCGCGCTTGAGATAATTACGGTGCCAATGGCGCAGGGCAATAAGCAGTCGCGTTTTGTCGCGTGGAGTTTTAATGATGCGGCGCAGCGCAGCGCTTGGCAGGCTTAGTGCGCGACATCGCCGCGGGTGAAAAATACCGCTGCGGTTTTGGCTGTTCGGTTTTGCTGCCCCATCGCGTTTAAGCTGATAGCCGTCACTCAGAGTCTATTGGAAAGCAATTTTATGCGCACATCGGATCTAACAACGCCTCTGGCTCGCCGAGCCATGCTGGTCTATTTTTGTTTATGGGGCGCAGCCAGCGGTTATTTAGCGTTGTGCGGCGCAGATTGGAGCTTTCCCATCATATCGTTGGTGATTTTTGGCCTGATCTTGTCCAGCATCATTTGGTTTTTGACCCGCAAAAACAACGCTCCGGTCATTAACATACTCCAGCCCAAGCGCGAATCGATCGGGCTGCTGTGCTATTTGCTGGTCTATGCATTGGTGTTTCTAGGCTGGGCGTTCGGCCCCATCAAGGCGGTTTTTCCGGCCGGGCAAATGCAGGAAATCTGGGTGATTTCGATCAAACTTCTAGTGCACGTGCTGCTGCCCGCCGGGCTCATCCTGTTGCTAGGGGGTGAGATTCGTTCGCAATGGACGACCGGGTTAAAGCAAAAAGGTTTTTGGTCGACGCTGGTTATCTTAAGTTTTTTGCTGATTGGCCTGCTGGCGCTGGTTAGCCCGTCGTTGAAGCAAATCGGCGCGCTGCAGCTTGCGCCCCTGCCTGCGGTGCTTTGGTTTTTCGGAGCCTGGGCTTGGGTCGCTATCGAGGCTGGGTTATGCGAAGAGTATTTGTTTCGCGCCCTTTTGCAGTCGCGCCTGGGCGCGTGGCTGCAATCGCCGGTGGCCGCGATCGTAATGACGTCGATCATTTTTGCGCTGTGCCACCTGCCTGGGCTTTATCTGCGCGGTACCCCGGACACCGATGGCTATTCGACCAACCCATTGCAAGTCGCGGCCTTCACCATTGCGACGCTGTCGCCCTTGTCCATTGCGCTGGGGGTGCTGTGGGCTCGTACCCGCAGCTTGCTGCTGGTCGTTTTAGTGCACGGTGCCATTGACGCGCTGCCCTTTACCGCAGAGTTTGTCGGGATTTGGAGTTAGATCCGACTAGCGCCGATACGACCAGCGCGCATCAAGCGTGTCAAAGCGCGGTACCAACCAAGGTTGTACAGGCACTTTGAGAAACGAAAATTCAGAGCAATTCTAACCCACACGTTTCTTTGGCTTAGCTAATCACCCGTGAGCTGCTCCAGTCGTGCCCTATTCCCGACCAATATCGCCCCGATGCACCGTTGGACTGACATCAACCCCTGCATAAAATTCAGCTAATGTCAGCGGCGCATCGACGCAGGGCAAGCAGAATTCCGCTTCGTTTTCCAGGGATTCATGTGCCCAAAACTTTTCGTGGCGCCGGAAAATATCAATTCGACGTTCGTCTTGTTCGACCAATACATAGGCCATCAGTGACGGGATTTTTTTGTAGTTACTGAGCTTCTCGACGCGATCCACTTTGGCGGTAGTTGGGCTAATCACCTCGACGATGACGCAGGGATGCGTTTCAAAATGACTATCGCTACTGCTTTCGCAGCTCAGCATCACATCAGGGTAGTAATAAATGTGATCACCTTTGCATTTCACGTCAGCGACAAAAGTCGTGCAAGACTTTGCTTTCTGACGAAACAAAAACGCGATGTTGAGAGAAATCAAGTTGTGTTGCTTTGATGTTCCCGCCATTAAGAAAATCTGCCCGTCGGCAAATTCATGTTTTTTTGGGCTGGATTCTTCAAAAGCGAGATACTCAGCTTCACTCATTTCCGGTACTCGTAGTGCGCCTTGCATATGCATTAACCTGAAGCGTTTACCGGTTACTAGCTTAGCGCCAATAAGCCGATTTTTCCGCGCTGTGTGTGCGGCGGCAGGCGCAGAACAGCCACTTTTCGCCAAAATTTTGCGGCGGCCTAAAACTTGCCGCAGCGTTTGAGGATTGGCGCTGCACGTCTGTGTGAACGGTGCGCCCCGCAGACTCAAGTTCTGGCTCGGACAAAGAAAACCCCTTCCTCGACGGATTGAGTACTAGCGTTCGGCGGTTGAGATTAAGTTGGGCCGCCTCAGCTTTATTTGGCATGCTTTCGAAACCGCGCCTGCCATCAGGCCAAGCGTCTGCGTTAGTCCTTCTAAGCGCTCGGCCAAACCCGAACGTCAACGCTCGGGTTTGGCTACCCAGACACTTTGCAATCAAGCCCCCATCATGGCAACGTGCAGCCTGCCATTACCACTGAGCGAAACTTGACTGCACCCGCCGCCACGCCCGAAATCACTTCGCAACTACCCCTGTGCGGCAATTGCGAGACCGCGCTGCTCGGCCCGTTTTGTCATATGTGTGGGCAAGCGGTGCGCTCGCCGGTACGGGAGTTTTTCAGCTTTATTTTTGACAGCGCGGGCGAATTTATGCGCCCCGACGGCAAGTTTTTCCGCTCATTGGCAGCGCTCTACTTCCGCCCCGGCATGCTCACCACGCGCTATTTAGACGGACAACGGGTCAACTTCATTAAGCCAGTCAAGCTTTATTTCAGCCTCAGCGTTGTTTTATTTTTGCTGGTCAGCTTTGAGATGAGCTTTAACGGTGCGCTGCGTCCAGCGTTGCGTGCCAACGGCTCGAACGTGACGATTGGCTTTGAGGGCGTAAAATCAGACGAGGTCGGCGCGGAAAAGCGCTCCGCTAAAGTTGCAGCAAACGCAGCAAAGCCAAACGCCACCGGCGCGATCGGTACCAAAACCGGTGCGGTAGACGACGACAAATTCGTAGATTTTGAGCTTAAAGGTAAAGCTTGGGACGCGAAAGCAAATCCTGTTGTGCTGAGCTGGTTACCCGCCTTCGCCAACAACTGGCTGAACAGCAAACTCGCTCACCTCAATGAAGTTGGCGATGAGGCGAAAAAGCATCCTGAAAAAGTGGTTGAAAGCCTATTTCGCGTGCTGCCGACCATGATGTTTTTGCTGCTGCCGGTGTTCGCGTTGGTGCTCAAAGGCCTGTATTACTTTCGCAAAAGGCTATACGCCGAGCACTTGCTGGTGGCGGTGCAAAGCCACAGTTTTATTTTTCTGAGCTTTATTTTGCTGGTTTTGCTGACCGATATCGCGGAGTTTGCGGGGCCAAATGTGGCGAAATTCACTACGCCCATGGCGGTGCTTGTGGCTGCTTGGATGCCGATTTATTTGTTTCTCATGCAAAAGCGGGTGTATCGCCAAGGCTGGTTTTGGACCACGTTTAAATTTGGTGTTGGCGGCTTTACTTATACGATGCTTTTGAGCGTCGGTTTGACGTTTTCCATTGTTGCCGCCTTGGTCAATATGTAATGGCGCATTCGAGGGATGCTGACGTGCTAATTATTGGCGCAGGTGCTGCGGGCTTGATGTGCGCGCTAACTGCCGGGCAGGCAGGCCTGAAAGTGGTTGTGCTAGAGCACGCCAATCGCGTCGGGAAGAAAATTCTAATGAGCGGTGGCGGCCGCTGCAATTTCACCAATATGGGCACCAGCCCGGCGAATTTCATCTCCGCCAACCCGCACTTTTGCAAATCCGCTTTGGCCCGCTACCGGCCCGCCGATTTTGTCGCCCTAGTGGAAAAGCACGGTATTCGCCATCACGAAAAAGAGCTCGGGCAGCTGTTTTGCGATGACTCTTCCAAGCAGATCGTAAAAATGTTGACTGACGAATGCGACCGCGCGGGCGTGCGTATTTTGACTTCCACCCAGGTACACACGATTACGCAAAGCCAATTTGGCTACGCCGTTGCCACTAGTGCAGGCCCATTGAGCGCCAATATTTTGGTGATTGCCACCGGCGGTCTAAGTATTCCAGCGATGGGCGCGAGCGGTTTTGGCTATGAAGTTGCGCGCCAATTCGGCCACACGGTACTGCCTACGCGCGCGGGCTTGGTGCCTTTGACATTAAGCGGACGCTATTCCGAGCAATTTGCCGAACTTTCCGGCGTGGCCCTGCCCGTGCGCGCCAGCGTCGGCCGCACGCATTTTGAAAATGCGATGTTGATTACCCATCGGGGCTTGAGCGGGCCAGCGATTTTGCAGATATCGTCGTACTGGCAAGCCGGGAATGGCGCACCTTTGCTACTGAACTTGCTGCCCGCGGGTGCTATGGAATTGCTCAGCAGTGCGCAGCGCGACCAGGGCCATTTAACCGTTGCAGATTGGCTGGCCGAGGTCTTACCTAAACGTTTCGCCCAGCGATTTTGCGAGGTCTATGGCGAAGCCATTGGATCTGGAACAAAAATTGCAGAATGCAGCAAAGCAACACTGGCAGCACTAGCCAAGCATTTGAGCACTTGGCCGATTATTGCCAGCGGCACCGAAGGTTACCGCACCGCTGAAGTCACGCTGGGTGGCGTGGATACCACAGAAATTTCGTCCAGCACGATGGAATCCAAGCGCGCACCAGGGCTGTATTTTATTGGCGAGGTCTTGGATGTGACCGGGCATTTGGGCGGCTATAACTTTCAAATGGCGTGGGCCAGCGGCGTTGCGGCAGGCCGCGCGATGGCAGGGATTTAAACGCGCCCACGCCGGTTCATAGATCACTGCAGCTATGCCGGGCAGCCGTCGTTGCGGTATTTAAAAATGCAGCGGTAAGCGTAATCAGCCGCGCATCTTAAGTTTGCTACGCTCAAGCCATGCTGATCGCCTATCCGCGTTTAAAACTGTACTACTTTGCCTATCTTGCGGCCTTAGGGGCATTTTCGCCCTATTTTGGGCCGTTTTTGCAAGCGCGGGGTTTTTCCGCGTGGCAGTTGAGCGTGCTGATGAGTCTTTGGTACGGCACCCGGGCGCTGGCGCCGAATTTGTGGAACCTCGGCGTAGCGCGCAGCCCCACGCCAATTCAATGGCTGCGGCATGGTGCGCTGGGCACGCTGCTGGCGACGCTGTGTTTTTTACCGCACTGGCCATTTTGGGGCATGGTGCTGGTGATGCTTGTGTTTGCCAGCTTATACAACGCGCTGATGCCGCAGTACGAGGCGCTGACCTTGGCGCATTTGC
>JAYTAO010000530.1:0-6873 GCA_043737435.1 Rhodanobacteraceae bacterium
TCGCGGTGCTCGACACGCATATTTGGTTGGAATGGCTGCTTTGGCGCAGCCCTAGATTGGAACCGTTGCGTGGCAAACACGCAGCGGGCCTGTTGCACATTTTGCACAGCACCGAAACCTTGACGGAATGGCGACGCGTTTTAGGCTATCCACAATTTGCGCAAACGCCAGATCAAATCGAAGCGCTGTGTCTGGAATTTACTGAGCTGAGCCGATGCTGCGAACTCATGCCTGATGCGCAGCGCAGCACGCTGCCTAAATGCCGTGATCAGGATGATCAAAAGTTTCTAGAACTTTGCGTTATGGGCGATGCGAAATGGCTGATTTCCCGCGACAAAAAGCTGCGCAAAATTGGCAAGCACAAAGTTTTTAAGTCGATTGGTTTGCAGGTTGTTACTTTGGAAGCTTACGTCCTGATTAATCCGCATACCAGTTAATCAGGGTGCCCCAGGTTATAAGTCGCGCCGCACCTTGCAAATTTGCGCAAATATTGGCTTCATCGTCGCATAATCATTAGCAAGGAATTTATTGGGATGACGGCAAGCCTTTCCATAGGTTTACAAACGCTGCGAACCAAGCGACTGATTCTGCGCCCTTTCACCGAGGCCGACGCGCCTGCCTACCACGCCCTGGTTTCCGACCCGGAAGTGCTGCGCTACACCGGGGAAAACCCGGTCACAACGGTCGAGGAAGCGCTGGCAATATTGCGCAGCCGGCCGTTGCGCGACTATGCGGTGCATGGCTTTGGACGGATGGCGTGCGTGCTTCTGGAAAGCAATGAGCTGATCGGTTTTTGCGGTTTAAAACGCTTAGAAGATTTCAATAGTGAAGTCGATATCGGCTACCGCTTTGTTGCACGCTACTGGGGCCTAGGCCTTGCCAGTGAAAGTGCCGCGGCGCTTTACCAACAAGGTAAAGACCAGTTACAGCTAGCCCGCATTATTGGCCTGGTGATTCCGGAAAATAATGGCTCGGTGCGGGTGTTAGAGAAACTGGGAATGCAGCGCGAAAAGGCGATTCGCGTTCCCGGTGCAAGCCGCGATTTTGATCTTTATGTTTAGTTTGATTTATGTTTAGTTCGTACTAGGCCAGGTTAATCAATCTCGTGACTACCTTGATGCCATGGCAGGCGCGCGCGACGCTATTGTTGTTGCGAATACTTGCGTTTGTGCCACTAAGTTGGATGCGCGGTTTGGCTACGCTGCTTGGCGCTATTATTAGTATCCTACCGATTCGAGAGACGCGCGTCACTCGGCAAAATATCAGTTTGTGTTTTCCTAAACTTGCTCCCGTGGAAGCCGAAGCGCTAGCGCGCAAGAGTTTGCAACACGCATTGATGAGCGTATTCGAACTGCCAAAAATTTGGAGTTTGCCCTACGCAAAATTGCAACTTTTAATTGTCGGCATCACCGGTGTGGAAACTTTAAAAAGCGCCTTGGCGGCGGACAAAGGCGTGATCATCGCCGTGCCGCATTTGGGCGCTTGGGAGCTGCTGAACTTATATTTGGCCGAGCACACTGAGCTATGCGTGCTATATCGGGCGCCCCGTAAAGCCTGGGTAGAATCGTTGCTAAATGCCGCGCGCGGCCGTACCCGTGCCCTGCCGGTGCGCGCCGAAGCTGCGGCGGTGCGGGGCCTGCTTAAGCGCCTGCAAAACGGTGGTGTAATCGGAATTTTGCCGGATCAACAGCCCAAGCAGGGCGAGGGCGAATTCGCGCCGATGTTTGGCATTAACGCCTTAACGATGACGCTATTGCCAAAACTAGCGGTTCGCACCGGCGCTACGGTGCTGTTCGCCTGTGCGGTACGCGTGGCCGGCGGATTTCGCATCGAAGTGCGCGCCGCCGACCCGGAAGTCATGGATGTGGCCACACTCAACGGCAATGTTGAATCCCTTGTGCAACCCTGGTTGGCACAGTATCAGTGGAGCTACAAACGCTATTCCATGCGCCCAGAAGGACAAGCACGTATATATCGCTAGCTCAGCAATTGCACCTCTGCTGAGCTGATTACTTGACAATGTTTGCCCCCAGCACGGCTAGAATCGTGGCATGACTACATCTATTAATGCAGCGGAATACGCTGAAGTAAAGCGCCTGCGCTGGCAGTGTCGGCGCGGCATGCGGGAAATGGACATGTTGTTGGAGCGCTGGTTGGACAATCACTTTGCCGATGCTAGCGAGGCAACGCGCCGCCATTTTGCAGCGCTATTGCAGACCGAAGATGATCTATTGTGGGATTGGCTAATGGCAAAAGGTGCACCGGAGGATGCGGAGCGCGCGGCATTGATTAGGCAAATTCGTATAAGTTTTGTGCCTTTGTGAAAGCAACTCCACGCTTGCTGATTGAACTGGCGCCTTCGTGCTGGCAGCGGCGGTTGGGCGTAGTTTGCGCGCTGTGTTTAGGCGTTGCACTCGCGCTGATCCTGCATGATTTTGCGCTGCTGCGGCCGTGGTTTTTTTGCGCTGTGGTGGCTGGCATCGCTGTATTGCTATTTATGTTGATAGCCCGACACCGATCTGGCAACACAGCCGTGAAGCTGCGCTTGATTTTCACTCAGGCTGGACAGGTTTGGATCGGTCACGAAAGCTCACCGCCGCTGGATACGCCGTTGCCTAAATTAAGCAAGCTCCAGCGCTATCTTGGGCTCATTTGGCTGCGCAACTCAACGGGCTCAGAAGCGCTAATTTGGCCGGACAGTATCAGCGCTGACCAACATCGCCAGCTTCGCGTTTGGCTAGGCATAAACGCACGGCGGCAAAACTAACCGCCGCCAATCGCCTGCACGATTTCCAGTTGATCGCCAAGCTGGATGTAGGTTGCAGAGTGAGCGCTCCGCGGCACAATGGCACCGTTGCGTTCGATCGCCACGCGCTTTTGCGCATAGCCCAGATCGGTAAGCAATGTTGCGATAGTCGTATCCGCGGCCAATCTGTGCGGGCTGCCGTTTAAGGTGATGGTTAAGCGCATGGTATTAAGCGAATTTGGTGCCCGGATCATGCCAGCTGCGTTGCAGTTTGAGTACTGGTCGAGTTTAGTTTGCATCATGTGCTTGGCTAAAACTTTTTCTGGACGCAAAACTAGTTGACCGCACCCGGCGCGCCGAACCACCGCGCCATCGCAAACACATCAACATATACACCTGCGCGAAAACACTCGCCCAGCATTCGGCCTTCTTCGACAAAACCAAATTTCCTGTACAGCGAAATCGCTTTGAAATTGTCGACATTCACCCGCAGCTCAATGCGCTTCACTTGCGCCCATTGATCGGCCCAGTCCAACAAAGCTTGCATCAACGCGGTGCCAACGCCACAACCGTGTGCGGATTGCGCCACGGTAATTCCTAATGCGCGTACATGGCTCTGGCGCAGGCTGTCATTGAGTGGCTGCAATCCGGCGACACCAATGACGATGCCGTCAATTTGCGCCACTAAAGTCAGGGCGCTAGGGCTCGTCGCGGTAAAACGGTCACGCCAAAGCGCGGTATTGGCGAACGGCATCTGCAAGGTGTTGCGCATATTCTCTGTCGCTGCTGCAAACTCTGCGACCACATCGCTATCGGCTGGAATGGCGTGACGCAATTTAATCGCAGCGATATTTTTGGCGTTGCCTGACTCAGTCATGGTGTCGACTTTTGTTTGCGTGCATGAATTAATTTCGCCAACACGTCGGGGGCGAAATCAAAGGAATCGTAATACAGCCGATCTTCCGGTAAACCGGCCAAAAGAAAGGCACTACGACAGGCGGCAATCATTGCAGGCGGGCCGCTCATGTAGACGTCAAAATCGTTTAAGGCTGGATAATCATCCAGCACCGCTTCATGCAGCGTGCCATAGCGCGTATCAAAACTAGCCTGTTCGCTGAGCACAGGCGTGTAACGCAAATTTGGCATCGCAGATTTAAATTCGCTGATGCGCTCGGGCAAGTAAAAATCTGCCGCCACCCGCGCGCCCCAATAAAGGTGTGCCTCGCGCTCAGGATTGCGCGTGGAAAAATGCTCCAACAAGGCCTTAATTGGCGCAAAACCGGTGCCGCCCGCTACGAACAACAAAGGCCGGTCGGAATCGGCGCGCGGCACAAAAGTGCCGTGCGGCAAGTCGATTAAAAATTCAGCGCCGACTTCGGTGTGCTCAAACAAAGTTTCGGTGAAACCGCCACCCGCCACTTTGCGTACGTGTAGCTCCAATAAGCCGTCTGCGCGCGGGGCATTTGCGATCGAAAATGGTCGACGCTTGCCATCGCTTAGCAAAAATTCTAAATATTGCCCCGCCAAATAATGCACCGGTTGCTCGGGCATTAGTGTCAGCGCTAGCACATCACTCGACAATGCGGTTTTACCCAACAAACGCGCGCGCGTTTGCACGATGGCAAGCTCCGCCACTTCTGCCACTTCTTTTAACGCTAACGTCAAATCCGAATCGCTCAGCGCCTGACAAAGCAACGCGTGATCCAGCCGCTCTGAGGCACTCAGCGCGCTCGTTGCATTCGCGTAGTGCCAACGCCCCTGGATTACCCGTGCCGCACACGAGCCACAGCGGCCGCTCAAACAGCTGTAGGGCAAGGCCAAACCCGCGCGTCGGCTTGCGCTAAGCACCGTCTCACCCGGAGCCACCTTAAATGTTTTTTCGCTGCCCGCTAAAGTCACCGTGAATGACAAGGCGCCTACGCTCATAGCGTTAGATATTTCTTCAGTCATTGGTCAAGGGTAGCAGCCGGTGATCCATTCAAACGTACAGAAAAACAAAAACCCCGCACTAAGCGAGGTTTTGTCGGTCAACAATGCGCCAAAAATTTAGTGCTTCAAATTCTTGCGCAATCTTTCCAGCGCTTGCAATTGCGCAACGGCCTGCATCAACTGCTGCTGCGCCGCTGCAATTTCCATCGAAGCATCACGCCCAGCGAGCAAGCGCTCGGCTTCGGCTTTTGCTTCGAGTGCTTTGGCTTCATCAATATCCGCCGCACGCAGGGCGGTATCGGATAGGATCGTGATCAAGTCCGGCTGAACTTCCAAAATTCCGCCGGAGACATAAAAGTGCTGCTCTTCGGCATCGCCATTCAAAACCCGCACTTGGCCGGGCTTGATGCGCGTAATCAGCGGTGCGTGGCTGGGTGCGATCCCCAATTCACCCATTTCGCCACTGACGACGACCATGGTTGCCAAACCCGAGAAAATCTCGCGTTCTGCAGAAACGATATTGCATTGAATGGTACTTGCCATGATTTATCTCGAATTCTTTATTGCGTTTTTACTAAAAGTCTCGCGATGAGCGACATGGTAAAAATGAGACTGGCTTAAAGCGTCACGAGCAAGCCCAATCGCAAAGCGCGGCAAGCGAGGAGCCCTAGGAGCGCACTGTAGTGCGTGACTAGGGTCCGAGCGTAGCCGCAACGCAGCGAGTGGGCTGCGCGGTAGCTTTAAGATTTGGCGAGCATTTTATTACCCTTTTCCACGGCTTCGTCTATGCCACCCACCATGTAAAACGCTTGCTCTGGCAGGTTATCGACTTCGCCGTCAACAATCATTTTGACACCACGAATAGTATCTTTCAAGCTGACGTACTTGCCTTTAGCGCCGGTGAAAACTTCTGCGACATGGAACGGCTGGCTGAAGAAACGCTCGACTTTACGTGCGCGCGATACGGCTTTTTTGTCGTCTTCGGACAATTCGTCCATACCCAAAATCGCAATAATGTCTTTCAATTCTTTGTAGCGTTGCAACATGCCCTGCACACGGCGGGCGACGTCATAGTGCTCTTGACCCACGACCAACGGATCCAGCTGACGGCTGGACGAATCGAGTGGATCCACCGCAGGATAAATCCCCAAGGAAGCGATGTTACGGCTCAACACAACCGTCGCGTCTAAGTGCGCGAAGGTGGTCGCTGGGCTTGGATCGGTCAAGTCATCGGCAGGCACGTAAACCGCTTGGATCGAGGTGATCGAACCGGTCTTGGTCGAGGTGATGCGTTCTTGCAGACGCCCCATTTCCTCAGCCAGGGTCGGCTGATAACCCACCGCGGACGGCATACGGCCCAATAGAGCCGACACTTCGGTACCGGCCAAAGTGTAGCGATAAATATTGTCAACGAAGAACAACACGTCGCGGCCCTTGCCAGACGCGTCTTTCTCGTCACGGAAGTATTCGGCCATGGTAAGACCAGTCAGCGCGACGCGTAAACGGTTGCCGGGCGGCTCGTTCATTTGCCCGTACACCATCGCCACTTTGGACTCCGGCAGGTTTTCCAACTTAATAACGCCAGCTTCTGCCATTTCGTGATAAAAATCGTTGCCTTCGCGGGTACGTTCACCGACGCCTGCGAACACCGAAAGACCGGCGTGCTCGGTGGCGATATTGTTGATCAATTCCAGCATGTTGACGGTTTTACCCACGCCCGCGCCACCGAACAAACCGACCTTACCGCCCTTAGCAAACGGGCACATCAGATCGATCACCTTAATGCCGGTTTCCAGCAATTCATTGCCAGAGGATTGCTCATCATATTCTGGCGCTTTACGGTGAATCACCCAGCGTTCTTTTTCGCCAATCGGGCCACGCTCGTCGATTGGATTACCGAGCACATCCATAATACGGCCCAAGGTTTCAATGCCGACCGGCACCTTGATGCCTTCGCCGGTGTTATCAACGGTCAAACCGCGCTTGAGGCCATCGGTGGAACCCAGCGCAATCGTGCGCACCACGCCATCACCAAGCTGCTGCTGTACTTCCAGCGTAATCGCAGTACCCGCGATTTTTAACGCGTCATAAATTTTAGGGACGCTGCCGCGTGGAAATTCGACGTCGACGACAGCGCCGATGACTTGAACGATAGTGCCTTGGCTCATGGCTAGTACTCCGACAAATAGGTGAATGAC
>JAYTAO010000531.1:0-2768 GCA_043737435.1 Rhodanobacteraceae bacterium
GGGGCAAACTAATGACCGCACCGGTGAAAACTGATAAGCCTGATCCAAAACTTGCAAAACCACCCAATAAGCGCACCCGCACGCCTACCGTTTTGCAAATGGAAGCGGTGGAATGTGGTGCCGCAGCGTTGGGCATTGTGCTGGCGCATTATGGCCGGTTCGTGCCGCTAGAAGAGTTGCGTCTGCAGTGCGGCGTCTCGCGCGATGGTTCGAAAGCTAACAATGTAATGAAAGCAGCGCGGCATTACGGCCTAGAAGCTAAGGGCTTCAAACAAGGCTTAGAGGCGCTATACACGCAAAACTATCCGTGCATACTATTTTGGAATTTCAATCACTTCCTGGTGCTGGAGGGCTTTAAAGGCGAGCGAGTTTTTTTAAACGACCCGGCTTCTGGGCCACGCGCCATTGCGTTGGAAGAACTAGACGCCAGTTTTTCCGGCGTGCTGCTAACGTTCAAGCCCGGGCCGAATTTTCAAAAGGCCGGTGCGCCCAACGATATTATCGCCGCCTTGCGCAAGCGCTTGGTCGGGCACGAAAAAGCGCTGCTGTTTGCGGTGCTCTGCGGCCTGTTGCTGGTGGTTCCTGGGCTGGTAACACCCACCTTCTCACGGCTTTTTATTGATGAGTATTTAGTCGGCAACCGCACCGATCTAATCGGCCCGCTGCTGACTGCGATGGGGCTGACGATCGCCTTCACGGCGACACTGACCTGGCTGCAAGAACGCGCCTTGCTGAAATTGGAAACCAAGATTTCCTTGCTCAACTCATCGGCGTTTTTTAACCATATTTTGCGGCTGCCGGTCAGTTATTTTGCCCAACGTTTCGCCGGTGAAATTGGCTCGCGTATTTCGCTCAATGACAATATTGCCAGCCTGATTACCGCCCGCCTTGCCACCATCGCCATTGATATGGTGCTGATCATTTTCTACGCGGTTTTGCTTATGCTGTATGATTTTTGGCTGACGCTGCTGTGTATGACCTTGGCCACAATCAATATCGTTGCCACCAAATACGTTGCGCGTTTCCGTGTCGATGCCTCACGCCGCTTATCGCAAGAAGGCGGCAAACTGACCGGCACCGCGATGGGCGGCTTGCGCATGATCGAAACCATTAAAGCCACCGGTGCGGAAGCCGAGTTTTTCGCACGCTGGTCGGGCTATCAAGCCAAGGCATTGAAAAGCGAACAAGATTTAGGCCGCATCAATGGCTACATGGCGGCGGTGCCACCGTTTGTAACCGCGTTGATTACCTGCAGTATTTTGATGATCGGCGGCTTCAAAGTCATGTCCGGTTCGATGACCGTCGGCATGTTAATTGCCTATCAAGTATTGATGGCAAGTTTCACGCGGCCGCTGAATAATTTCGTGCGTTTTGGCGGCTCCTTGCAAGAGTTGGATGCCGATATGAACCGCCTGGACGACGTGTTGAAAAACCCGCAAGACAGTCTTTATGACAAGCGCCGCGTCACCGACCCGCGTGCGGAAAATATGATCAAGCTCTCCGGTGAAATTGAGCTGCGCAATATTAGTTTTGGCTGGAGCCCGCTGGAGCCTGCACTAATAGAAGATTTTTCCCTGCACATCAAACCTGGGCAGCGGATGGCGCTGGTTGGCGGTTCCGGTTCGGGCAAAAGTACGGTTGCCAAGCTCATCACCGGCCTGTTGGAACCTTGGACCGGGGAGATTTTATTTGACGGCATTTCCCGCACCAATTTGCCGGGTTCGTTGATTAGTAATTCGCTAGGCGTTGTCGATCAAGATATTTTCCTATTTCAAGGCACAGTGCGGGAAAACCTAACCATGTGGGATTCCACCGCTTTGGATGTTTACGTGCTGCAAGCCGCGCGTGATGCGGTGATTGCGGAAACCGTGGAAACCCGCGACGGCGCGTATCAGTCGATGGTGGAAGAGGGCGGCGGCAATTTTTCCGGCGGCCAAGCGCAGCGGCTTGAAATTGCGCGCGCGCTGATTAGCAACCCGACCATGCTGGTGCTTGATGAGGCTACGAGTGCGCTGGATACCGCGACCGAACGCATGATTGATGACAATTTGCGCCGCCGAGGCTGCACTTGCATCACCGTCGCGCACCGCTTGAGCACGATTCGCGACTCGGATGAAATTATCGTCATGGAACGCGGCAAAATCGTGCAGCGCGGCACCCACGATCAGCTCAAGGCGCAGCCTGGGTTGTATCAAGAATTGATTAAGGAATAGGCGCATGAGTGCTGAACAAGTCTCGCCGGAACGCGACACGGAAAAACATGCCGTCGTTGCGGAAGTAGTGGTTAGCAACGCGCTGATTGAGCGTTTTAAACTCGTCGGCGAGCGCGTTGAACTTTCCGGGCTCAATCCGCTGCTGATTGAAGACCCCGAAGCGGTTTATCTAATCGAACGCGGCCGGGTTGAGTTATTTACCGTCGCCACCCAGGAGCGCGAACCAACTGGGCATCGCGCGCATTTTATTGGCATTGGGGTCGGTGATCTACTATTTGGCATGACCTTGCAAGAGGCCCTAGGCGCGGCGTTTTTGGCGGTCGGTCGACTAGGCACGGTGGCCTGGCGCATGCCGCGCAAAGCGTTGATGAGCTTGGCGAACGACCCTGCTTTGCGCGACTTGCTCGCCACTGGTGTAGACCGCTGGGTCGAGGAGTTGAGCCGCAGCTTGACCCGCGAAATTCAGCCGGTACCGATCTCGCACCATAATTTGACCACCGGTACCATCGAGGTAGAAAACCGCAAGCGCGCGCGTTCGCAGTCTGGCGTGGTGTG
>JAYTAO010000532.1:0-16840 GCA_043737435.1 Rhodanobacteraceae bacterium
TCAACCCATTTCAAAAAAAAAACACGACGCCAGGCTTGCTATGGCTTAAGCACTCCAACAAATTGAGGTTGATTTGCGCCGAGTTGTGCATGATGTCGCTATCGTTTTCACCGCTAAAAACAAAGCCTGCTCCGCCCATATCTGCCGCAAGTTGATAGACCTCATCGAAGCTACGATCCACCGCTTGCTGGCACACGGCCATCAGGCGTAAATCGCCGACAATAAAGTCATCCGCTGGGCTGCTGGCGTAACGTGGCAATTTTAGGTCCACGCCGCGCACCCAAAATCCTTCTGCTTTCAGGCGCTTAACCAAATGGCTACCAATAAATCCACCCGCGCCCAACACCAATGCTGTTTTCAATTGATCTTTCCGTTTTGCGTCAAATTAGACCGGACTATATCAGCGCAAGCCGAAATAGATGCCACCTGGACTAGGGCGCGCTAACTACACATAAAAAGTTGCAAATTTACGCTGGCAGAAGTGCATCTAGCGCCGCGGTAACACCCTGCACATCACCGACATCCACACGTCGGTATTTGCCCGTTGCAACCCGCGTGCTGCATAAAAGATGGACGTCAGAACCCGCGCTGCCGACAAATAGTATCGGTCGTCCAGAGTCTATACACGCATAGACTTTGCTGGGCAAAACGAAGCCGACAAAGGCATCTCGCAAAGTGATTAAATGCAGATCAGCAGAAATTAGCAGCGCTGGCAGCTCATGCAATGGCACTGGTTGACTGCGATAGATCGGCAATTTTGATAAATTGCATGCGTGCTCAATTTGATCGGCTTTTTTCCCGACCGCGTTTAGCCACAGCTTTGCGCGGCCTGGATATTGCGCATTGAATTGCGCGTAGCCGCCTAGAAATGTTTTATCGTCATGCGCAACGCCAAAGTTGCCAGAATATAAAATGGCGTGTGCTTGGGCAAATGCATCAGGTTTAGTTTTGGCTTGCAAGTTGACCGCAAACGCAACGGGCGCGGGGTCGCGGACAAGGCGCATTTGGGTCTGCGGGATGTTGATAGCTACCAGCCTAGCCTTTTGATCCTCGCCAATGGCTTCAAACACCGCGACGCGACGGCGCCAAAAAAGCGTTAGTTGGTAGAGCGCCTTGAGCCAGATTGGCACACGGCTAAACTCAGCCATTAGGCACTCGGGGTGGAAATCGGTAATCCGATAAACCAGCTTTTTGTGCCAAAACACAAGGTTTGCCGGCACGATAAAATGCAAAAAATACGGTGGGCTGCCGGTAAAAACCACCTCGTCTGAGAGCTTAATAGCAGCTCGGGCGACGCGCAGCAGCTTAATGTTGGCGTTTAGCGTCCAAAGCGCGCGTTTTAGCAGTTTATTTTTGTCATACGTACCGCACTGCACCCGCAATACGGTGAGCAAGCCCACCGATTGATCGATTTGATCTGGGGTGGCTATTTGACGCATTTGCCGTGTCGCCTGCTCGGCGCGACTAGCAAATCCAATGACGGTAACCTGATGCCCTTCGCGCGCAAGCTGCTCACCGCGTTGCAAGGTGTATTGCCCGACAGCGCCAAAATCTGGCGGCAACCAGTCGCATATCAAAACGATTTTTTGTCCTGTGGGGCGCGGCGTAGTGTCAACAAATTTTGGTGAGTCGTTTAAATTGCTGGGCATGTCAAATACTTGGCGGCCATATCATTGCTTCTGCTCACGTCGAATCGTGGCAATAGACAGATTGACAAATCCTAGTTGACTCAACGCGTCCATTGCGGTGATCACGCTTTGGTGTGGGGTTCGGCCATCAGCGCGTAAAATCACACGCTGATCGCGTTTTTCACCCGCAGTGGCGGCAATCGCTGCTTTGAGCGTTTCGATATTTTCGTTAATTACCTCACTGTTGCCGACAAAAAACCGCCCCTCGGCGTTGATCTGCACCAACAAGCTGGCGCCCTTATCTTTCTCGGTACTGTTGTTAGAGGCTTGCGGCAAATTTACTTTCAGGCGCGATTGTTGCTCGAAAGTCGCGGTCGCCATGAAGAAAATCAACAATACTAAAATTACATCAATCAAAGAAATGACATTAATTTCCGGCTCATCCAGTGATTTGTCATCGGTAAATTTCATAGCTCAGCGCGCGGCGGCAGCGGGCCGGGCGCTGGCTGTGGTCACAGGACTGGCTGTTGTGGCCACAGGATTAGCTACAGGCGCCTCCAGGGTATCGATCAGATCACTGGCTTCACGTTCAAGTTCGATCGCCAAATTCTGAATTTTGCCGCGTAAAAATCGGTGAAACACATAGGCAATAATTGCCACCACCAAGCCTGACGCGGTCGCAATAAGCGCCTCGCCAATGCCGCCCGCCAAGCGGTTGGCGTCACCTATGCCAACACTGGTGATGACCATGAACATTTTTATCAGGCCGAACACGGTGCCCAACAGCCCCATCAGCGGCGAGATAATTGCAATGGTGCCTAAGGAATTTAAAAAGCGATGCATCTCGTGCACCGCCCTACGCCCAGCATCTTCGACTTTCTGCCGAATAACATCACGTGAACGCGCGCGGTTCGCCAAAACGGTCGCCAGGACGGCACCTAATGGCGAGTTTTCTTCCAATTCTTGCAGCTGGGCTGCTTCAAGACGATGCGTTTTGGCGTATTGGCGCACCTGAGGGCCCAATGCCGGCGGCAAAATGGCGGTTCGGCGCAACGCCCAAAACCGCTCTGCAATGATGGCGATGCTGAGCACGCTCATCAGACTGAGCGGAATCATAATGTAACCGCCTGCGCGTAAAATTTCCCACACGATTGAGGCTCGATAGTTTGTAAAAAGAGCGGCGATCATAGCCTCTAAGCACGCCAAAGCTGAAGCAAATTTGCTAGCTCAGTTGACAGAACTTGTGGAATCTCAAACGCGCTGTTAATCTTTGCGGCTCAGTTGGGGCGCATAGCTCAGCGGTAGAGCACTACCTTGACATGGTAGGGGTCACAGGTTCGATCCCTGTTGTGCCCACCAACTAATTTCAAAGCTTGTCGGCCTGCACTCTCGCCCACTGACGACCACGTTGCTTAGCGACGATGTAGTGCAAAAGTCTGGACTTATTGGCGACAGGGCTCTGCACTTATTGGCGACAGGGCAAGGGAATCCTACTAGACTGCGCGGGCCAATCAACACGAGTCTGTGCATGTCTTTAAAAGCCACTGTTTACAAACTCGAGCTGCAGATCTCTGATCTGGATCGGCACTATTACCAGACGCACAAACTCACCATTGCGCAACACCCCTCGGAAACAGAGCAGCGCATGATGGTGCGCGCCTTGGCATTTGCGCTGCACGCCGACGACGCGTTAAGTTTTGGGCGCGGTTTAAGCAGCGAGGACGAACCGGATTTGTGGCGCCGGGATTTGACCGGCGAAATCGAACTCTGGATTGATGTCGGCCAGCCGGATGAATCCCGTATCCGGCGTGCCTGTGGGCGGGCAAGAAAAGTGATTGTTTACACTTACAGCGGCCACGGCGCGCAGATTTGGTGGGATAAAAATGCGGCTGCTCTGATGCGCAACAAGAACTTGGAAGTCATCAACTTGCCTGGGCCTGCATGCCAAAATTTAGCCGCGCTCGCGGGGCGCACAATGAATCTTCAGTGCATTATCCAAGAGCGGCAAGTTCAGCTTATGGATGCAACAACAATAGTAGAAATTGAACCCGTTGCTTGGCTAAGCCCGCCAGAACGAAAGTGAGTCTGGTGAGCGCGCGGCTAAATTCAGCCCTCGTCTAGCAACTTAGTAATCAGCGCGCTGTGGCGGCGTTGCTGCACACGCGTCGACAACCTGCATGCGGCAACGATGGTTTTCAGTTCGTTTAAGGCGTTATCGAAGGCGTCATTAATCACAATAAACTCGAACTCGGAGCAGTGCTGCATTTCTTCGACGGCATTGCGCATACGTTTGGCAATCACCTCGGCAGAATCCTGGGCACGATTTTCCAAGCGAAACTTTAGCGTATCGCGTGACGGCGGTAGGATAAAAATTTCGCGTGCGTCCGGGAAGCTCAGCCGCACTTGCCGCGCGCCCTGCCAGTCAATTTCCAAGATGACATCACGATCAGCGGCAAGCTCAGTCTCCACCATCGCTCGAGCGGTGCCGTAATAATTGCCGTGCACCAACGCCCATTCCAAAAATGCGGACGCCTCAATTTTTGCTTTAAACGCATCGGGTGAAACGAAATGATAGTCCGCGCCATCGACTTCGCCCGGCCTAGGGCCGCGGGTGGTGAAGCTAATCGAAAGCTTGAGTTTGGCATCGCCGCGCATTAATTCACGCACCAGCGAGGTTTTGCCGGCACCAGAGGGGGCTGCGATAATGAAAAGTGTGCCACTCATAGAATCATTGCTCGTCGGGTCATTGCTCGTCGGGTCATTGCTCGCAAGCTAGGTGCCAAACTATTCGAGATTTTGCACCTGTTCGCGTACTTGTTCGACTAATACTTTCATGTCGATTCCTAATTGACTGGTGCGCGCATCTACAGATTTCGCGCCAAAAGTGTTGCATTCACGATGCAGCTCTTGGATCAAAAAATCCATGCGTCGACCTATAGGTTCATTAAGATTAAGGACTCGCTCTGCCTCAAGCAAATGGATGCGAAGCCGCTCCAGTTCTTCATCCACGTCCAACTTGTGCAGGTTCAAAACGAGCTCTGCTTCCAAGCGATTCGGATCAAGCGTTTCTTTAAATTCGGCCAGGCGCAAGCGAAGCTTTTCATGTAGTGCAATTTTAATCTGCGGCAACAACAGCAGGGCTTGTTCGCGCAATTGCCCCAGTTGTACTAATTTATCGCGCAGTGTTTCTGCCAACTTGTTGCCTTCGCGTGCGCGGGCAGCATCGAATTCGATTAAGCATTCGTGAAAAGTGCTTATCGCGGCTTTCTTCAAACCCTCGCTATCGCACTCGCTGCCTTGAACTGCGCCCGGCCACGCCAACACGTCGCTTGTGGATAGTGGTTTCAGCTCGGGATGGCGGTTGTGCAAGGCATCAGCCAAGGCTAGCAAGCCCTCCACCAGTGGCTGATTGAGCGCAAGTGCGTCTTGTTGTGCCGGTGCTTTATATCGCAGCGTAAGATCGACCTTGCCGCGTTGAATCAGCTTTTGCGCCAATTCGCGCAGATGCGGCTCGAGTGCGCGTAGCTCTTCTGGCAATTTTAAGCCGAGTTCAAGAAAGCGATGATTGACCGAGCGCAACTCAAAACGTAACTGGCCAAGCGCGCCTTGCGATTCAGCGTTGGCAAAAGCGGTCATGCTACGGGCCATATGTGCCTTCGGCGTTAAGGTGGGGGCGCGCATGGTAGCGCCAAACGCGGCTAAACTGGCAGGACTCTAGAGATGAGATTTTTATGAACTGGATCGACCCGACGCGACAAGTTTTTTTGTTTGTTTTTTTGCTTACTCTAAGCGCGACTAGCCTCGCTGCAGACGTCATTTATAAATGTAGTACGGCAAGTGGTGCCGTGACGTTTTCGGCAAAGCCTTGCGTAGGAAGTACGCAAGTCAAGAAAATTCAACCCCGAACTGCAGTGGTGGCTGCGGAACCGGTTTTACCAGGCAATATTCCTGGGCGTCACGGCCAAATTAGCCCGCAGCCTCCGGTGGACACGACACTACATCGCACCTCTTTGCCGCAGGTGTTGGAAAGCTGTAGAAAAGAGTTATTCGATCTAAAACGTGTTCTTGATGCGCGCTTTATCGAGTCCGAACAAAACTTAAAAAATGCGCGCGCCGCACTCGAACAAAATTCGATGGAATTAGCTGCAGCACAAACCAGCAAAGTGGGCCTGGAGTGGGGCTTGATACTCGCCCAGCAACGGCGCGGCATTGAGTTGCGTTTGAAAGATGCCGAGGCGGCACTGGCGCTTTTCTATCCCGATGAAAAGGCGAAGCTCGAAGAAATTGCCAAACGTTGTCGAAAAAATTAGCCTGCCAAAAGTCATCAGTCACAAACAGACGCGACCTGCTTGCTTGTGACCATACTCATGCGTATGCTGCACGCACCAACAAATGCCTGGGAGGGCGGGAACGATGAAAACACGTTTGATTTGTGCTGCAGTGGTTTTGGTGATAGCAACGAGCGCTCATGCGCAAGAAGTAATGATTGCAAAGCAACTCGCCGGGGCACCAGAAGAATTTGCTGCGATGCAACCGGCGGATCCTGCCGCCAGTGCAATTCGTTCAAAGAGCGCTTTGCTGCCAGTACGTACCGCAATAGGTGCTGATGGGCAGTATCATTGGCAGGCGAATTTGGCGATTGACTCGGCGCGTGCCCGCGTGCTTTTACTCAAGTCCAACTCCGACAATTGGCAGTTGAGCTTGGGTTCCGCCAGCCGCGGCAGCGCAGCGCTGAGTCGCGCTGAAACGATCGCATCGGTACATACGCAAACTACTTTTGGTATGCAGTCGGTGCAAATTCCCGCTGAGCTTTTCGCCTTCGAGAGTTTAAGCAAAGGCAAAGTCATGTTCGATATCAGCTCGAACGACGGCAAGGCCTCAAACGGATTTTTGCTGCTTGAGGGGGATTCAAATACGCTATTAATTTCCTATCAAACGGCTTCGAATCAGCGCTTGAATCACCCGATTTCAATTACCGCTGCGCTGCAAAATTTTGCAAAAAGCGCAAATTCCAGCAAAATTTCTGCTGCCACGCTCAACGTGACTGCACCATCGGGCGCGCAAAGTCAGGTTGAATTTTTTGACGACGGCAGCCATAACGATGGGGTTGCCAGTGACGGCCTATTTGGGGCCACGTTTGTGCCGACTGAAATTGGTGATTACAAAGCGCAAGCGCGCGTTGAAGGTAGCGCGGGCGGCGTCGAAGTCTTACGCACCGCTGAGCATTTGATTCCAGTTATCGATGACGAACTTAAATTTACTCGCGGCAATGTGCAACTTGGGGATGCAGCTACCGCCGGACGGCTCTCAGTGTCAATTCCAATGTCGACCAATAAAGCCGGGCAGCATTACCGCGCCTACGCGCAGCTTTGGGGCCGTGATGCCAATGGCAAGGACGTGGCTGTCGCCTGGCTGGGCGGAATGGTCACGCCAGCAAAAGGGGCAGTAGCGCTGGAGTTTGACTCTAGATGGATCGCTTTGGCGGCAGCTAGTGCGCCTTACTCTTTGCGCGCGGTGCGTTTTGAAGACCCAGACAACTTCATCACTGTTGCACAAGCTGTTGAGTTGGCAATTAGCGACCGCATTGCGCCGATTGCCGCTAATAGGTCGATACAAATTGATGAAGCGATGACGATGGGCCTACGGCCCGCCGTAGCTGCCGCACAAGCAAAGGGCGTCGGCACTCGTTTGCTGCTGGTGCATGGCTACTGCTCAGGAAATGTCTGGACTGCGCCTAATTTCACCAACGCCTCAATTTTCCAAGATTTGAATCAAAATCGCAGCAATGATGCTTTCGCGCAAAACATCAAATCCTTCGGCAACACGTGGAATTCCTACGGCATCGTGGCGCACAGCCAAGGCGGCATGGCAAGCTTGCATCTGTATAACTATTACTGGAGTGGCTTGGACAATGCGGTCGGTAGTCGTTTGATTCAATCCGTTGGTACGCCTTACAAAGGCACGAACTTAGCAGGCGTATTGGCGGCACTCGGCGGTATATTTGGAGTCGGTTGCGGCACCAATAACGATTTAACCTATACCGGTGCGGCGAATTGGCTCGCCGGAATTTCTACTGCAAGCCGCGCGAAGGTTAACTTCCACACCACTAGCTTTAAACTGACTAATTGGTGGACCAATGACTACTGCAACTTCGCAAGCGATTTAGTTTTGGGCGATCCAGAAGATGGCACCACCGAGCAAGCCAATGGGCAGCTCAGCGGCGGTATTAACCGCGGCCACGTCACGGGCCAATGCCATACCGACGGGATGCGTGATCCTGCCCAGTATCGCGATGCATCCAGAAATAACACCATGAACGCGAACGCAGCACGCTAGTTAGACATCTCGCTAATCGTCAGTTCGCTAAATCAAAATTTAAAGGGCGGGCGTCAAATGGACGCTCGCCCTTTTTTGTTGCGGCCAACTTAATGCAGGGCACCGGAAAATTGGCGCTGTAACATTTTAGCGTAAGGCCATGGCCCTACTTGCCCGTTGTAAATTCACTGCTTATGAAAGCTAGACTTGAGCGACTGATTTGAGGACTTAAATAATTATGGCCAATTTGTCACCGGACCAAGAATTAATCGCGCGCCAATCGCGTGAGGTGTTTCTATCTGCGCGCAAAGCCTTCAGCGAAAACTGGAATCGCGATCAAGCGAAAGAGCTTTACGAACTTTCAGACTCGCTCAGTGAGCAAGCCCAAGATCGCAGCCTAAATGATTTGGGAGAGAGCTTACTTGGGTTTTCGGCTTATTTAAGTTCTTTTGTCGACGGCGCGATGACGCCCAAGCCGCATCAATTAGGGCAGCTTGGAACTTTGGTGGAAGGCGTGGGGGAAGCGCTGTTTCGCTTGCAGATGGATGTCACGGTTACCGACCTGACTCAGCATGCAACGGTTATTGAACCAGAAAAACCGCAGATTTTTTATCTCGGTGCCCGCGTTGATCGCGCAAGAGAGCTGGAATACTCGCTCGCCAACGATGGTTTTATCTTGCGCCATTCGCAAACGGCAGCACCGGTGATTGCCGAAATTGGCAATTCTCAGGTTCAGGCGCTGTTGATTGATATTGAGCAGCTGCAAAGTTGGCAAACCATTGTAGGTTCACGTGGCGGTGGCAAGGATGCGATGTTGCCACCGCTGATTGTGCTATCGGACAATGATTCGCTCGAACTTCGTCTTAAAGCGATTCGTTCCGGGGCTGATCAATTTTTTCTTTATCCGGATGACAAAGAAAAAATTGGCGCGCGCTTGCGCGAGTTGGTCGAGGATCGTCGAAAGCCTTACCAAGTACTGATTATCGATGATGATTTGTCGATGACGATGTTCGTAGATTCTGTGCTGCGCCATAATGGCATGGTGACCTGCGTACTTAATTCGCCGCACAACGCGTTGAAAGTGCTTGAAAGTTTTCACCCAGACGTGATTCTGGCCGATCTTTATATGCCTGACATTACCGGGCTTGAGCTACTGGCGCTGTACCGATCGCATCAACGCACGATCTTTACACCGGTGATTTTGTTATCCGGTGATGACGATACCGAAAAGCGTTTTGATGCGCTGCATTTTGGTGGCGATGACTATTTGACCAAGCCGATACGGCCACGGCACCTAGTCGCGGCGGTAACTAATCGCGCGCGTCGGGCGCGGTGGCAGCAGCGGGAATTGTTGGCGGCGCAGCATTAAATGCTGGTGCACTAAACAGACGCCGCCAGCGCCGCCAAGCCCTGTTCAGCAAGCAAACTGACCATCGACCCGACTTCATTGGCGCGCGCGTTCGAGGCATTGCCCAACACCGCGCGCTTTTTAACGCCCTGCGCAATTGCGGCTAGGCGAAAAAAATTAAACGCCAAGTAAAACGCCCAATCTGCGGGCTGTTTTCGGCCAGAGCTAGAAAAATAGTCGGAAAGCCACTCGGACTCTTGCGGAATCCCCAATTCGACGCGGTTTTTTCCGGACAAGCCGGGCAACGTCGGATTTGCTGGCAAGCGCAAAGCCATGCAGAAATATCCTGCGTCACTTAGTGCTTCACCCAGCGTTGAAAGCTCCCAATCCATCACCGCGATAATTCTTGCCTCGGTCGGATGAAACATCAAATTGTCGACGCGAAAATCCCCGTGCACCAAGGCCGGAGCACCTTCGTTGTCAGCCGGAACCCGCGCGATCAAACGCGCGATCAGTGCATCCATGGCGGGCAGGGCTTCGGTAGCGCTTTGTTGATACTGCTCACCCCAACGTTTGATCTGGCGCGCAAAATAATTGCCGGGTTTGCCATAGTTAGATAGCCCTATTTCACTGGGGTTTAGCCGATGAATGCGACCCAAAACGCCGGCGATTTCGCGGTAGTACGCGCGCCGCTCCTGCACCGATATTTCTGGCAACGCCGGGTCCCAAAACACCCGGCCGTCGACATATTCCATTAAATAAAATTCGCTGCCAATAATCGTGACGTCGATACACAAATGCAGCGGGCGGGCGACCGGCACGTCAGTATTTGATAACGCTGAAAGCACACGAAATTCACGATCCACCGCATGCGCCGAGGCAAGCAACACTCCAGGTGGCTTGCGACGTAAAACATAATTTCCGCTTTTCGCTTTTATTAAGTAAGTCGGATTTGACTGCCCGCCATTAAACTTTTCCGCGATCAACGGCCCGGAAAATCCAGGAATATGCTGAGTTAAATAGTCTGACAGCGCCGCTTCCGGCAGCGCAAGAATGGAAACTGTCATAGGCGGTATTTGTCGCTTGCCAAAGCGCGAGCATAGCCGAACTAGGCTGTTGGATTAGTTTGCGTTTCTTGCTACTAGTCAGCGGGCGATATCGCAACACGCACCCGCAGTTTTTCGCCTGGGTCATAGTCCATTCGGGAGCTATAAACTTCGCCGCGATAGCGGTATTGCACGTCGTAACCGACCACTTCTTTGTGCTCAACGTATTGATCCACCACGTTGCATTCGCTGCGCACCGAACGTTCGGTGCCTTGTGGGTTATCAGAGGCATCAACTTCACGCCCGACCGCTCCGCCCACTACTGCACCTGCGACGGTCGCGGCGCGTCGGCCATCGCCCGCACCCACTTGGTTACCCAATGCCGCACCGACTAGGGCGCCAATGACGGTGCCGGCGTTGGTGTTGTCATATCTGCGATTATGTTCGGTACTAACGTCGGCGCAAACCTCACGCGGCCTAGCTTCTTGTACGGTTTCATAAATCGGATCACTGCGCAAAACATCGGCAAACCCGAAACTAATCGCTTCTTCCGGGCCAATTTCGGCACTTTCGTAACCTTGTGCGATAGCCGGCGTAACGGTTGCGAGCGTAATTAGGGTGACTAGAACGGTGGTTATTTGACGATGCCTAGTAAACGATTTGGTCATAGTGAATCCTTAGGTTTATACGCCTTGCCCAATTCCTAATGATCCGTTGGCTTCGGATTCGGAACAGTGTGCATTCCAGCATCGTCAGACTGAACACAAACTGATATTTTGCTCTAGCGCTAAACGCGTTCGGTTTCGCGTTAGATACCTCGGCGAAATTAACTGGGTCCGTTATCGAGCGAGATACATACGTGCCGCAACGCCCTCCAGCTCCCAACCCGAAAAAATTAAATTTTTTCCACGACTTAAACTGCTTTCGCTGGTTTGGCGTACCCGCTGATGCCGGTCTAAAAGCAGCCAATCGTTCTGTGCGATGGCCAAAATACGTGCCGGGTTGATGCTAATGACCTCGGACCATCGTTTTGCCGTCAAAACGCCCTCATCAATTAACTTAAGAGAAAGCGGTAGTAGCGCTTCAATCGTGCTCGCGCCCGGCTCGGTCATCGGAAACGGCGCGATTTTGGCGTCACGATCATGCGGTGCGTGATCCGAACAAATCGCGTCAATTACCCCTGAGCCCAAGCCTTCACGTAGCGCATCGCGATCTTCGGCGCGGCGTAACGGTGGACGCAAATGCGTATTTGGCCGGAATCCGATCAAATCGTTTTCACAGAGGAATAAGTGCGTCAACGCGACATCGCAAGTGACTAACGCGCCGCGTTGCTTAGCGTTGGCGATTAGCTCCACGCTGCGTGCGCAGCTGATGCGGCTAATATGGGCGCGCACGCCGGTTTCCTCAATCAGCATTAAATCGCGCGCCAATGCCAGCGTCTCGGCGCTTTCCGGAATCCCGGGCAAACCTAAGCGCGCGGAAACGCGGCCATCGTGAGCGACGCCATCCTCACTCAAATACTTATCGAGCGGATGCAAAAATAAGGTGACGTTAAAGCTTTTCGCGTACTGCATCGCACGCCGCAGAAAGTTGCTGTTACTAATCGCTGCACTGCCAGAACTTAAAGCCGCACAGCCAGCGGCGGTTAAACCCGCGTACTCGCTCAGCTCCTCCCCACGCAAGCCCCGGCTCATCGCGCCCAAGGGCAATACCCGCGCGCCACCGGCCCGCAATGCGCCACGCGCGCGATTTCGAATCAGCTCAACCACCGCCGTTGAATCAATGCATGGTTCGGTATCAGGCGCACAAGCGATCACGGAGATCCCAGCGTTGCGCGCTGCTAATGCTTCGCTTTTAATAGTGGCTTTTTGCGGCGCGCCGGGTTCGCGCAGCCGGGCGTAAAGATCAACTAGTGCGGGAACTAGCCAGAAGCTTTCGCTAGGTGCAAAATTTGACGAAGTATTTTCGCCCGCATCAGCAGGCAATATTTCTTCAAAGCCATCGCGCGCGACCTGGCTCAGCGCGCCGGCACTTGAGAGCCAGACACGGGTAAGTAAATCTGTTTCGGTGCGTGGGTCGATTAGTCGCAATGTGCTCATGGTGCTTCCCGCATTTTTCTTATCTCTTTAAAGATAGCCAGATTAAGCTATGCCACTTGGGGCACCTGCGCACCCAGCACTTTGGCCATCACCGCCATCCGTACCGCCAAGCCATTGCTCACTTGTTCACTAATGACGCTGTGCGGCCCATCGGCAACCTCGGATGCAATTTCTACGCCGCGATTCATTGGACCTGGGTGCATCACAATGCAGTTCGGCTTCGCGCGCTTCAGCAGCTCGGCGGTTAAGCCATAATGCCGGAAGTATTCCCGTTCGGAGGGTAAAAACGCGCCCTGCATGCGCTCGCGCTGCAAGCGCAGCATGATCACCACATCCACATCACTGATCGCTTCGCCAAGCTTGGCGAAATAATTAATGCCAAAATCACTTAAGTTCGGTGGCATCAGCGTCATCGGCCCGCACACTCGAATTTCACCAGTGCGCAGTAAATTTAAGGCCTGAAAATCGCTGCGAGCAACGCGCGAATGCAGCACGTCGCCGACAATCAACACTTTTAATTCGGCAAAATCTTGCTTGTGCTGGCGTATCGTCAACATGTCAAGCAAGGCTTGCGTCGGGTGCGCGTGGCGACCATCACCGGCATTTAAAATACTGACGTGAGGTGCGGCGTGTTCGGCAAAAAAACGTGCCGCGCCGCTGGCTTGGTGGCGTACCACGAACAAGTCGCAGTGCATCGCCTCTAGAGTTGCCATGGTATCGAGCAGGCTTTCGCCTTTGCTTGCGCTAGAGGAAGCCACATCTAAATTCACGACATCGGCGCTTAAACGACTTGCCGCCAGCTCAAAGGTGGTGCGCGTGCGGGTACTGGCCTCGAAAAACAAATTCACCACGGTTTTGCCGCGCAAGAGCGGCAATTTTCGACTGCCGCGTGCGGACAGCGCGCGCAAGGTTTCTGCGGTGTCTAGTAGCTCAATCAGCTGCGCCGGTTTGAGCGATTCAATGTCCAGTAGGTGGCGCAACGTCATTTTTGTTCCTATTTGGGTGTGCTGGTATTGACCGGTGCGCGATCAAGCCTATTCAGGCACACGCATTCGGCGTTCTAAGCTAAGCGGCGATGGCCCGCGCAATTTAATAACCTCCGCATGCGCCAAGTTAATACTGACTGCGCAAACGTCCGGCTGTATCGGTAGTTCGCGCCCATCGCGCGCAATCAAACATACCAGCGTGATCGATTTCGGTCGCCCGTAGTCAAATAGTTCATTCATTGCCGCCCGTATCGTGCGTCCGGTATAAACAATATCGTCGACCAAAATAACATCTCGACCATTAATGTCGGCGGGAATGTCGCTCGCGCGCTCATGCGTGTGCAGCCCGCTTTGCGCGAAATCGTCGCGATAGAAATTGATATTGAGCGCGCCAAGCGGGCTTGCGATTTGCAGATCTTTATGCAGCCGTCCAGCCAACCATGCACCGCCCGAATAAATGCCGATCATCGCCGGGTGCGAAATGGTGCGAACCTTCAAATAGTTGCGCAGCGACTCAGTCAGCTCCCGCAAAAGCGATTCCGCATCAAAGCTCATAGTGCGTTTCCGAATGCTATTGATGCGGGGCGGGCAGAGCTAAGCTCGATCAAATGACGCTCCAGAATAACGGCAGCGGCCCATGCGTCCACCGCCTGCGCTTGTTTACGTCGGGCTTGGCCGAGCGCACGTTTTTCTGCAAACAGCGCTTTGGCGTTGCGGGTACTGGAACGCTCATCAATCAATATTGCGGGCTTTTTTAGTCTAAAAGTTAACTCAGCGGCGAATTTGCGCGCGCGTTTACTGATCGGTTGCTCCGCGCCTTCGATGGTCAGGGGCAAGCCAACGGCATAGCCAAATGGCTGCCATTCGCGTTCCAGTTTTACTAATGCATGCCAGAATGCTTCCTCGGGCTGCGCTGGAATGCTGGCTAGCGGACGCGCCGCGCCGGTAAGCGTCGAACCAACGGCAATACCGATCACCTGCGTTCCGACATCTATTCCTAGCCAAGTGGGATTATCCATAGGCCAGAGGGTAGCTTCGGCGCGGGTTTAGGACAAGTTATTGCGCAATCGCAAGGACAACGGTTCAAGCCCAGCCAAAGCTAAAACCGTCCGTAATGGATTTCAATTGCGTTGCCTTTCATTCCCTTCTTAGGCCAAGGCGGCCTGGGCGCGGCTTGCAGGAAACATAATGTTCCACGCATCTCGCACGAATTTTTACCCCTCACCCCAATCCTTATTTCCGCTCTATCTCTTTAATTTCGTTTGAGTTTATCGGCTGGGAGAGGGAACTTTTTGGGGCGCGTCGAACCCGCGATCTAGGCCTTAAGTTTTGCTAGGAACCAAACGTTGTTATCAGCTATTCGCATTCCCCCGTAACAACCAACCCACATGCGCCCGTATACCCATGCGCCATTCTTGTTGGCTCACGCTGTACATCACGGTGTCGCGGACGCTGCCGTCGCGGCCGAGGACATTGCCGCGAATAACGCCGTCTTTTTTTGCGCCTAGCCGTTCTATAGCTTTTTGCGAGGCGAAATTGACGTTGCTGGTGCGCCAGCCCACGGTTAGGCAATCTAGAGTGTCAAATGCGTGCGTCATCAGCAGCCATTTGCAGGCAGTGTTGACGTGCGTGCGCTGCACCCGTTTTGCGTACCAAGTCCAGCCGATATCGACGCGCCGCGCATTCGGCAAAATATCGTGATAGCTGGTGCAGCCAATGACTTTGCCGGTGTCTAGCTCGATTACCGCAAAGTGGAAGCGATCACCACTCGCGCGGCCGGCAAGCGCATTCTCAATGTAGCCCAGGGTATTTTCTGGCTCCGGCACGCTGGTAAAGCGCAGCTGCCACAGATTGCCATCGGACGCTGCTGCCATGACGCCGGCAAGGTGTTCCAAGCCTAACGGCACTAGCATCACGCCCTGAAATTGCAGAGTAACATGTTGAATAAAATCGTCGGCGTTGGTTTTGCTAGACATCGATTTACGGTGCCGCAACGGTGGCGAAAATTTGCTCAACTGCGGCTTTGTCCCGCTCGAAATAGAACTCGGCGGGCGCGTCGAAATAAAGATAGCTCAAGGTGCCGCCTTGCGTTTCAGCCAACACCATCGCGCTGTATTTCAAGCCGCCGCGATTGCCTAACGATAGCCCAGAGCCGCTCTCAAAGCTCAACTCAAAGCGAAAACCCGCGCGATTGCCGAGTTTGGCGGGGCGCAACCCACGAGCACTAACATTAACCGCGTCGTAGCGCTTCAAGGCATCGACAAATAGCTCTTGCACTTCAAGCTCGCTCATATCGGCGCGAAACAATAGTCCTTCGCCGTGCCGCTCGGCGCGCCCTTTCGCGGCTAAAAATAGATGCTCACCGGATTTGATGTCGGCAAAAATGCGCAAATCATTGAGCATGCTGCCGTCAAGCGTCCAAAGCCGCATGCGGGAATCGCCAAACTGGTTCCAACGCCGGTCGGTACTTAAGCTCATATCTTTAACCTGCACTACTTTGCCGGGTTCAATAATCGGCGCCACGCCGCAGCTGGCAAGGGCCAGCAATAGGGGCAGCGTTAGCCCGGTGGCAAGCAAATAATTAACAGGCATATTTTTCGCGTTGTTGACGCGAGGCTTATTGAACATTGAGATAACTCCGAATCATGGCGGCATCGTCGGCATTGGGTGCGCGTTTTAGGTATTCGCGAAACGCATCGAGCGCTGCGACACTGTTGCCCAAGCGTTGTAAAGTAGTGCCTAAATCGCGAAATGTGCTGGGATTTACTCCTGGCTCACGTAACGCGGCTTGGTATGCAGTTGCGGCGCGCGCAAGATCACCGGGCTGGGCGCGTTTGCGATAAAGTTCGCCTTGGAAGTTTTTTACGGTGCCCAAATCCCACGGGATTGCTGCTAACCGCGCCAGCATGACTTCGCTTTGCGCGTAGTTACGGCGGGCCAGCTCATCGCTCAGCCAAGCGCTGCGATAGGGCGTAATTAAGGTGCGAAACCGTTCGATGCCGGCGTCGAATGCCGGCCCGGAATGGCTTTGCGCCATTTTTATAAGTCGATCACGCCGCTCAGGGGTCGCTGGATGCGAGGCGAACACCGCGCTGAGCAAGCCTTGGGGATTTACTTTTTCTTCCTCATACGCCGCACTCCACAGCTCGCCCGGCGCTACCAAATCCAGCTTTGCCGCCTGCAGTGCCTGAAAGCCCAGCGTATCCGCCTCGCGCTCTTGATCGCGTGAGAACGAAGCCAAATTCGCATACGCGCCCAAGGCGGCAACGACACCTGCGCCGGTGCCGGCGGTTATGCTGCCGATGCCGGTCATTAGATTGCTAACATTTTTTAAATGCCGCCAATTCTCTAACGAATGGCGGCTGCGGTAATGGCCGATTTCGTGCGCCATTACGAACGCAAGCTGGGCTTCGTTTTC
>JAYTAO010000533.1:0-6841 GCA_043737435.1 Rhodanobacteraceae bacterium
GGGCATCCACATGTCCAGGCTGTATTTACTGCTGGATCAGCATTTGAGCGTGCAGCAACTCAGCCCTGCGCTGGTGCGCCAGCTATTGGCGGACAGCTTAAGCACGCACTCAGGACTTAGCCAACGGGCAAAAATCGCCTTGCGCTTTGAATTATTGTTACGGCGGCCGGCATTGGCTAGCGATCATAGCGGCTGGCGCAGCTATCCAGTTATGCTGCATGCCGTGCTGGATCAAAGCGGAACATTTAAGCTGAGAACGTCGGTGCAAATCACCTATTCCTCCACTTGCCCCTGTTCAGCGGCATTGGCGCGGCAAAAATTGCAGCAGCGCTTTGACGCCGATTTTGCCGCGCCTGAGATCAACAAAGCTGAGGTCGTGCATTGGCTCGGCGATGTCTTGGGCGGCAGCGCCGCCACGCCGCACGCGCAGCGCTCGACGCTCGATGTTGAATTTACCGTGCTGCCAAGCAGCGAGCTATTTCCCTGGCAAGCACTGATTGATGCCCTAGAGCACAGTTTACAAACGCCGGTACAGACCGCGGTTAAACGCGTCGACGAACAAGCGTTTGCCGCACGTAACGGCGCAAATTTGATGTTTGTCGAAGATGCGCTGCGCCGAGTTCGTGGCTGTTTAGAAGCCTTGCCGTTTGTCGGCGGCTATCGTGCTCATGCCAAGCATTTGGAAAGCCTACATGCGCATGATGCAGTGGGCGTCATTGAGCGCAACAGTGCGCCAAGTGCTTAGTTATAAAACGCCTAGTTATAAATCAGCTCGGCGCGAATAACGCTAGCGTCTTCGCCTTCACCCTGCATCATGCAAGAGAAGGGTATCGATTTTTTTACCACGCCTTCCGTCAGTTCCGCTTGGCCCTTCACGATCACACTGCCATCGGCATCTTTGCTAATGTCAGAAATTTCAGAGCTGTCAATGATCATGTCAGTCTCAGCGACTTTACGCGCGATTTCGTCTTTGCAAATCTGCTCAAGCGGCGAAACTTCTTTACTACATGCCGCAACAGCGGCGATGCTGGCTACGACAAAAAGTATTCTGCGAATGGCCACGCGTGCTCTCCTGAACCTTGATCGCTAGTAACGCACAACCGAGGCATCAATTTCACGCGCATAAGCATCAATTCCCCCTTCAACATTGAAAATTTCTGTAAATCCCAAGCCTTTGAAATGCTCCGCGGCTTGCTTGGAAGAATTGCCAAAGTGGCATAGAAAAGCGAGCGGTTGGGATTTATCGAGCGCTTCCAGCACACTCAAAGAGTTGCCTTCAAGCACTTTACAAGGCAGCGGAAACGGTGCGCGGAGCCGGTCGTGTTCGGGGCGCACATCAATCACCAACGGCGGGCGCGCACTTTTCAGGGCAACCATCAATGCGCCAACCGACATCGCTTTCACCGCCGAAGGTGCGTTCGGGTTAGTAATGCTCAAGCCTGAACCTTGTAAAGATTCTATCCAATCAATGCGCAAACCCTTGGCGCGCTGCGCGGTTTGCACGTCCATGTAAACATTCAAATCGGACGCTTCGGTCTTGATTTCATGGCCTTCGATGGCGGCCAGTTGAAAGCTTGCTTGCCAACGTCCGTCAATGCGCAAATGCAGCCCGAGCGCGGGCTCATCCGCCATGCCGGCGCGGATCGCGGTCGCCGCTTGAGCGCTAATAAAGATCTCTGGCGCGCTGCGATCGGGTGCCGCAACACCAAGCAATTGGTGCAGCTCACCGGTATTGTAAAGCTGCATGATGATGTCGCTGCCGCCGACCAACTCGCCCTTGACGTAAAGCTGCGGGATCGTGGGCCAGTTGCCGTAAGTCTTGATGCCCTGGCGAATTTCGTCGTCATTCAATACGTCAACGCCGATAAATCCAGGCACTAAATTGTTCAATACATCCGCCGACTTCGCCGAAAAACCGCACCTAGGTTGCTCGGGCGTGCCTTTCATAAACAAAACAACCGGGTTGCTCGCCAGGATGGAGGATATTTGACGATGCACTGCGGAATTCGCAACAACACTGCTCATGGTGCGCCTAGTTTAAAAACAGTGCGGAATTGTGCGCCCGTGTTTTAGAGTTTTGCATCGCCCAACGTAAATAAAGACGCATGCGTTTGAGAGAACTTGTATTTTGCGACGTACCGCTTAACAGCTTGTAACAGAGCGCTACAAATGCGCAACTTATCTAAGCGCGTAACGCTGTAATCAGTCCTTCCACACCTTTTTTGATTAATTGCCACGCCAAAATAAAATCTTCGTGATCACCTTGATACGGGTCGGGCACGTCTGACCGCTGGGTTTCCGGGGCAAAATCCAGCAACAGTTTGATTTTGTCTTCAAAGCCGGGTGGGCAAAGCGCGAGCATATCCTCGATATTGCGTTCGTCGTGCGCGATCAGCAGGTCATAATCATAGAAATCTTGCGCTTTCAGCGTTTGCGCGCGGTGATCTTTCAGATTCAGGCCCGCCGCACGCGCAATGGCTTGGGTACGTAGGTCTGCAGCTTGGCGCGCAGTGCCGGGATAGGTAGCGCGCGAGGAAAATTCTAAGCTATCAAAGCCGGTTTCCTGCGCGCGTTTCTGCGCTTGCACCAAACTCAGTGGCGAGCGGCAAATATTACCCATGCAGACAAACAGGATTTTACGCGCCACTAAGCCGCCGGCCGACGCTGCACCGGATTTGCCAGATCTCCGCTCGGCGCTGTGCGCCTTCGTTGCCGTTGCCGTGCCACTACCTGCCGTTTGCATTTGCGCCTCAACGCGCTGCAAATCCGCAGCGGTGTCGATGCCGGGTGGAATGGCGATCGGTGCGGTGGCGACGACGATCTCTAAGCCCAAACTAAGCGCACGCAGCTGCTCCAGCGATTCCGCGCGTTCCAGCGCACTTTGTGGTGCTAACGCTAATTGCTTCAACGCCCCGGCCCGATACGCATACAAACCCAAATGCCGCGCGAACGGCAGCTGCTCGGGCAATTGCCGCTCGCGCAAGGCGGCGTCGATACCGCCCCCACTAAACGCATCGCGGGCATAGGGAATCGGTGCACGGCTAAAGTACAACGCACGCGCATCGTCACGCAGCACCACTTTGACGCAGTTGGCGTCAAATAATTCTGCGACCGAGGTGATCGGCGTGCTCAAGGTGGCAATCGAAGCGCGACGATTCGCCTCCAATAAACGAATCACGCTTGCTAAACATTCAGGCGGCATCAAAGGCTCATCGCCTTGCAAATTCAGCACGATCGTATCGTCCGGCCAACCAAGCTGCTGCGCGCATTCGGCCAGTCGATCCGTACCGGTTGGATGCTCCGCGCGGGTCATGCACACCAGCACGCCCAATTGCTCGCCGATCTCGGCAATCTCGGCAGATTCGGTTGCTAACACCACGCTCGCATTGCGCATAAGCCCTTCGGGCGAGGCGGCAAACTGCAGCGCGCGTGCAATCACATGCGCCACGATCGGCTTGCCCGCCAGCATCAGCAAGGGTTTATTCGGCAGGCGTGTAGAAGCTAGACGCGCGGGGATTGCGATGATTAGGCTCATAACGATGTTTTCGATGGAGCTAGAGCAAGGATCAGTGCGTTCATCACATTCACTAAATAATTCAACGATCCTCCAATCGATCCCTAAACATCACGCCTAGACAGCGCGTGTCGTGCACGCTGACCGTTGATGAGCCTGCGTTTGGACTGGCAATTTGGCCCAAATCCGGGGCATAGCCTATGTCCGCAGGGTTGTTTAAGCCGGTCACCAAATCGGTGCTTATCGAGGCTGCGCTCAACGGTGGCTCGTAGCGCTTGATCGCCTGCGCGCCCCAGCTTGATACATAGACCGCGCCATCGCAGTCGAGCGCAATACCGTCAATATTGTTGCTGCCGACCGCCACGAGTTGCGTAAGCCCGCTGCCGTCCAAATTCGCCTTAAAAATCCTTCCAGTGCCCCAACTCACAATCAACAGGCGCTGATTGGCGGCATCGAAGCGTAAGCCATTCGGCGAAAACGTCAGGCCACCGATAAAAAGGCGGTGCGACAGTGCGGCCGGCGTCGTCAAATCAAGCTCATAAATTGCGGAGCCGGAAAAATCACTGACCCAAAGGCGATTCGCACCATCGCTGGAAATACCGTTGAGAAAGCTGGTGCCTGGAATGGCATAGTCCGCGATTCGTTCCGCGGTATCTAGCCGGTAGCTGCGGATGCGTGTACCGTCGGCGACGTAGAGCAAGTTGCCGACGATTTCAATGCCTGCAGGGCTGGATGGATCCGTGGTAAAGCTCGTCAATAAGCCCGCAGCTGAGCGCGCCAAAATTTCACCGGCCCCGCGATTGCTAATTAAAAAGCGCGCATTTGCGACGTCGTAGCGCACGCTTTCCGGGCTGTTAATGGTTTGCGCAAAGGCATAAGGCACAGCTAGCAGCGCCAAGATCAGCGCCAGAATCAGCGTCGGGGCTCGTGAAAACATGGGTGGTTGCATCAAACATCCTTTAGTGTTTCAAACTTTTAGCCGCGAATCATACTATCGCCCACCCTCGCTCGCGTGTCTGCTGCACTATGTTGGAAGTTAATTGTTCGGATCCAGACTCGGCAGTGCTACGGCTGCACGATGTCGACGCAAACGACGTCGCCCATCTGCTGCAGCGATTTGGTTTGACCCTCACCCCGGTGCTCGCGGGAAAACCGATCCCTGGCAGTTTTTGGGGTGATGACGAAGCCGGCCTGATCGGCACTGAGCTTTTTGCGCGCAGCGATACGCCGCTGCATTCTATTTTGCACGAGGCTTGCCACTGGATTACCTGCACACCGCAGCGGCGCGCGGCGCTGCACACGGATGCAGCAGACACGCAAGATGAGGAAAACGCCACCTGCTATTTGCAAATTTTGCTCAGCGATCACATTCCTGGTTTCGGCCGAGCCCGCGGGCTAAAAGACATGGACGCCTGGGGCTACAGCTTTAGGCTGGGTGGCGCGGCCCAGTGGTTCGCTGAGGACGCGCAGGCGGAGCGGGAATGGCTGCAGCAATTTGACTTGATTGATGCGGCGCAAAATGTACGATTTGGGGTGCGCTCGACTGATTGTTGACGACGGGTGACTGGATAACTTTAAGTCCAGTTTTCTAAAACCAGGGGGGCCTGGATGGGCTCAAAGTGACGGTGATTATTGGTGACCAAAACCGCCCCGGCTGAAAGCGAATGCGCCGCGATCATCATGTCCAACTCGCTAATTGGCAGCCCGCTTGAGGTTAACTGGTGACGGATATCGGCGTACCAATTTGCCGCATCACTGTCCCAATCCAAAACTGTCACTATCTTCAAAAATTGACGCACTGCTAGTTGCAAGCGATGTTCGCCGCTCAAGCGTTTAAGGCCGTAAAGCAATTCCGCCCGTGTGATTACGGAGATGCAGACCATACCCGGTACCAATGCGCCCAAACGGGCCTCAATGTGCGGCGACTTGCCTTTAATCAGATAGCTGGACGTATCCGTATCAAGCATGTACAGCATTTAAGGCGCGCCAACGATGGGGTGCTCAGAGTCGCGCCGATCAGGCGAGACGACAGGTGAGTCAAATACCCCGACGGAGGCGGGAGGCGAGTTGAGCTCGCGTTGCGCCATAAATTCAGCGGGAACTTCAATGCTATGAACCAGCTCGAAAAATGCTTGCCAGGCGAGCGTGCCGGGTCGCCTGGACAAAACGATGTCACCAGACGCACCCATACGTGATGCATAAATCTGGTCGCCTTCAAAACGAAAATCAGCGGGCAATCGAACCGCTTGGCTTGCACCATTTTTGAAAAGCTTGGCAATTTTAGTTTCAATCATGGCGGCACCTAGAAAACAATGTATATACATCAGTATATATTGTTGCTTGGCAGCCCAGCACTTATTTTTTACTTTCGCTTGAGCATCCATAACCTTCTAAAACAGTATAAAACCGCCGTGCTACTGCACCAAACCCGCCAAAATTTTCGGCGGCTCCCGGGTGAGTTCGCGGCCCAAACCGGTTAATGCGTCCAACTCCCGCATTGCTGATTCCGTTTGCGTGATCGAATCGGCCACCGCGTCGACTTGCGCGGTCAAAAAATCTGGGCTTTGATTGTTTACCGACATTTCCGAAAGCGCCAAAATTTTATTTTCGATACGGTCTAACTCCAGATCGACAAATTCGCTATTGCGTTCGGCGGCGCGGTAATTGTCGATACGCAGGGTTAACGTCGCCATCGCATCAATTAACGACTTCAACATGCGCTCGTCAGCTTTTGCGCCTTCTTGGCGTTTTTTTAACTCGACCAGCTGCTTATCCAGTTGCGCTAGGTCAGTTTCTTCCAAAAACCGCCACAGCCCCTGTTGCGCTAATAGCAAGCGTAAATGCACCCACAGCAGCTTATCCAAGCCATTGCCGCGCAGTTCCTCGCCACGGCCTAAAGATTGACCTGCGGCATTGCCCCCAATTTTGGTCGCAATCCCCTGCAGCGTCAGGCAACGTTGCCGCAGCTCTAAAAACCGTTTTCTAGGTCCGGGCGCGAGTTGGTTGAGCACTTCGGTAAGCGAAATTTGTGCGTCGGGTTCCTCGCCAAAGGTGCTTGAGCTGGAGCCTTGCGCATCAATGGCGCGGCGAAACTTTGGAAATGAAATCAAGGTGGTCAAATACACCAACTCAGATGCGCCCAAGATCGCCAACGCGGCCGCCGGAATGGGCGATAACAAGGCGAACACAGCCCCGCCCGCTAAGCCAAGCAAATTCCAGCGCCATGTAAAAGCGGATTTAATGTAGCTAGCGAGGGAATCAGACATTAATGTTTGAACCAGACCAAAGGCATGCGCAGCAGATTGTTCAAGTATGCCGTTTAGCTGG
>JAYTAO010000534.1:0-2756 GCA_043737435.1 Rhodanobacteraceae bacterium
GTGCTCGAACGTAAAGTCGAAATGTATCAATGGGTCAAACACAAGCGGGACAAGAAAGAATACTGGGAAGAAGAATGGTCTGACGATTCAGAAAGGGACGGCGGCGGCCATAGCAATCCTGCTTTCCCGGTTTCCTCGGCATCTTTTACCGCAGACGATGCGCACGTTGGCGCGTTTCATTTTGCGCAATCTCAGGTGGGCGAACTTGAAGTATCGTCAAGTTTTTCACTGCCGTCCGAATTGCCGCAAAACCTGCAAGAGTTGGGTTGGAAAGTGAGTGGCGGCGGTCGCCTTTATTTGGGTACAAATGAGAGTTCTCCCAGCATCGGTGACTTGCGCGCTGCTTTTAATGTATTGAAAGAAACAGGTGTAAGTGCGATGGGTCTACAGACGGGGGGGGAACTTGTCCGCTACACGGCGAAAAATGGTTATGACGTGTTTTTTATTGAGCCCGGCGAAATTGCACCAGAACTACTTACCCAACACAGCGAAAGCAAAAATACGACGCTCGCCTATATTCTGCGCGCCGCCTGCTGTGCGGGCATGGCGCTCGGTTTGGGACTGGCGTTTAGTGGTTTTGTAGGTTGGCTAACATGGATTCCGGTGCTTGGGCCAATGATCGGACGTTTTGCGTTTTGGCTTGGCAGTTTAATGGGCGCTATTTTGGCGGCGATCTTATTTGTTGGTGCGTGGCTTTGGACACATCCATTGGCGCTGGTCGCCATCATTGCGCTGATTAGTCTAGCTTTTATTGGGTATGGCATGAAAAAACGCAGCCAGCCCAATTTTGCACCGACCGGCATGCCACCGCCGATGATGGGCAACCCGGCGCCGCCGCCGCCCCCAGTATTTGGCGGACCGCAACCGCCGCCGCCCCCGCAATAGCATTTGTAATTTGACTAGTAACCGCATAAATCCGCAAAACATCGCGGATTTTCTTTTCCTAGCTTGAGCTTTTCAGCTTTAGCTTTGCGCTCGAAGCTAAAAAACCCAATATCTTCACCGGAATGGATGCGTTTTCTTTAGCTTAACGCGACCACGTTAGCATCGATTTCCAGATTGCCAGCGCTACAGGAGACACATATGAACGCTTTTGGGTGCCGGTTATTTGTCGCCGTAATGCTGTTTACAGCTTTGTTCGGTTGTGCAGGCGTTGTCATACGTCCACAAGCTATTGCCATTGCGAATAAACCATTGGTCGAGGCGCCATTAGCGCCCGTCCAGGTGCCTCTTGTTGCGGCGCCTCCTGCTAAAGCGCAGCCGGTTGCGACTGTTGTTGATTCTCCCGAGGAAAATTTCTGGCTTGAGTTGGTTGCTGCACGACGCTTTACAGATTGTAATTACGATGTCGCTATTGAAGGCTGGGCGAAGCGCTTGACGCAAAGCCCAGCAAATTTCAATGCTAATTTGATTCGAATTCAACCCTATCTAGACTACGTTTGGCGCCGAACGCAGGCACTGCAAATGCCCAGTGAAGTCGCATTTTTACCCTTGGTAGAAAGCGATTACCGTCAGGTGTATGGATCGTACGGCAGCCCGGGCGGATGGTGGCAACTAATGCCGGAAACAGCGCGTGGCTACAGATTAGATGTTTCGCGTGCAAATGATGAGCGCATTGATCCGATTAAATCGACCGACGTCGCGCTAAAGCTGATGCAGGAAAACGCCGAGCGCTTTCAAAATGACTGGTTACTGGCAATTTTTGCTTACAACGTAGGCGGGCAGCGGGTTGAAAGGGTACTAGCCGCCAAAGGCATTCAACCTGGGCAAGTCGAGCACGTGCGGCAATTGGGTTTACCGCTGACCACCGAAAATCACTTGCATCGACTGATCGCTTGGGGCTGTATTTTCGCAAATCCTTCGCGCTATCAAGTCAGTTTGCCGCCGCCACTATTAGCCGCGCAGCGTTTAAGCGAAGTTCGCCTCGCCCAAACCACGCCGGTGGCGGCCATCGTTGCAACCCTAGACAGCTTAGGCGCTGAATGGAAAAGTCAGCACCCTTTAATGGTCAAGAAGGGCGAGGTTCGCTTTGCGCAATCTGTGCTGGCTCATGTACAAACCAATGCTGAGCTGGCCGCGTTCGGTGATTTGCAACGCTTCAAATCGGCAGCGCCAACCTTGGCCACGAAGACAAATGTAGTTGCAAACCGCGCAAGGGAAAATGTGGTGACAAGTTCTACGCGTGCAAACAGACAAGGCCGGGTGTCGGCGGGCAAAGCGCCAGCGCCGCAAAGCATTAAAGTGCGCAACGGCGATAATCTTTGGACGATTGCGCGGCGTTTTGATATGCGTGTCAATGAAATTTTGGCTCTTAACCCAAGCGTTTCGCGCAGTACCGTGCTTAAGCTTGGTCATGTACTGCGGTTGAAATAGCCCGTGCCCTTGAGATTTTTCCAAGCCTTGCGCGCGGGTGGGCTAAAACCCAGCATAGGCGAATATTTGAGCTTGCTTGGTGCCCTTAAAGCAAATTTAATCGCTCCTGATCTGGTTGAGTTTCATCAACTGGCTCGGCTTTGCATGATCAAAGACGAGGCGCAGTTTGATCGCTTCGATCAAATTTTTGGCGACTATTTAGCTGGCGTCGAGCGCGCTATGGTTGATCCACGAGCACTTCCCGAGGATTGGCTAAGTCAATTTGCCGGGCGCGAATTCAGCGCAGAGGAGCGCGCTAAGATCGCAGCCTTGGGCAGTTTTGACGCGCTGATGCAAACTTTGCGTGAGCGCTTAGCCGAACAAAAAGAGCGTCATTCCGGTGG
>JAYTAO010000535.1:0-2750 GCA_043737435.1 Rhodanobacteraceae bacterium
AGCAGCTTGAGCACTTGCTATTATGCCGAGCGAGAAAGCCATGGTTCCGAGAAACTTAGTCCCGACCAGGACAAGCGAACGCGATGCGATGGTCATAAAGTACTCCGATGATTGGTAGCTGAAAAATAGGGCTGTAAGTTTTATCTTAGCCAAATAGGCCAGCAACTATAATGACGGCGCGAATTGCCGAAGTCCGTGCGTCGCCGTACATTGAGCGATGACGGCGGGAGACTTCTATCCCCCGGGCCTGGGTCACACAGATCAGCGAACTCCTATTTGCTTGACGGGTTTCAGCAAGAATTGGTGACCTCGCAGACGGTTATCGAGGCCGAACTCGGACAAGTCAGGTATCGTGACGCCAAATTTGCGCTCATAGTGCGCGATTTTCCTTAAGCATCCGCAGAGCCATCATTATAGTCGTCTGGACCGCTTGGCTGCGGCGCGAACCATGGCATTGGCTCCCTCGGTGGCACGTCTTTAACTTCAAATGGCGGCACATAGCTTGGCTCATGGTATTTCTCCAAGGGACGTGAAGAACCCGCTGAGCACTCTCAGCGGTCAGTGCACTGCTATCGTGCGCCCGCGCGCGCAAACACTCAGTTAGTTAGTGCACTTAGGCTTGGCGCTTGGCGCTTGGCGCTTGGCGCTTGGCGCTTAGCACACTGCCCTAAGATTAAGCTCAAGCGTGGGGCGGAATTGGGTGGGCCACCCACCCGTGTGCGAACGGGGCGACGGCTTGCTATGGGCAGAATTGTTGTGGACTTGGCGAGGCGAAAATTGAAGGCGAAGCCTAAGTCGTCATAGGTCAAAGTGATATAGCGCAGCTCCGCGTCGGTGGCGTTTTGCACGGAAACGCTCAGCGACAGCGGGGCGGACTGCCGATGCGTCAGGGCAAGATCCAAGCGGTTGTAGCCAGCGACTTCATCGGCTTCTACCTGACGGGTACCGACGGGTAGCAGGTGCGCGCCGAATTGCCAGCGCTCATGCGCACGCGAGCGCACTCAGGCGGCTGTTGTTTTTCACCGCGCCAAAGCTTTCGCCGCCTGCGCTGTAAATTTTAAGTAACGGATTGACGCGGTCATTCGTTAGCTCAGTGCCTTCACCACTTGAAATCCGTCCATGAATATTCAAACTCTATTTCAGCGGGTTGCTTATTTTGCGCTTTTGCATGTGCTTCGACATTGCTAGCGTATTGCCGATAGCCTTCTGACATCCAATTTAGTGAGTTCAGCAAAGCTGGCAGCCGTTTGAATCGCAGTTTTCCAGCAGTTCCCCGGCATGCATAATCAAAGTTGACACTCTGAACGAAGTCCGTGAGATAGTTGGTCGGCATTTCGTCGAGCATTTTATAGGCCTCCCACACTTCAGTGCCGATTCGAAGATCAGCATCCTTTAGTGCTAATTCGATAATGCTTTCTAGACGGAACAATGTCGCTTGATGTCGGGCTGTAGTTGGTTGCCATTTTGCGAGGTGTCGCAGTTGCGCAACGATAAACAAAAAATGCGGCCAGATAAATTTGAATCCAAAATACTTAATTTCGCCATCAATACCAAAGACTTCAAACTCCCGGTGGCCATCGTAAGCCTTGCGTACTTCATAATTGAGCGATAACAAGAATTCCTTGTGAACGTCGTCGAGGCTTTGAATCAGGTCGCTACTGACCGTGTACAAGTCGCGCAAATCGATGGAGTCACCAAACAGTTCAATGCCAGCAAAGAATTTGGTCGAACGTCCGATCAACATGTGATTTCCTAAAATTTGAATCAATTGCCGAGCATAGAGATTGCCAAGGTCAACGCCAGCAATTAATACGAAACCTTAAACGTCGGCGAATCCTCCGCCTTAGTATTACGACGATCATAGAGTTTAGTTGTAGCGATGTTTGAATGCCCGAGCCATTCCTGCACCTTTGCAATGTCTGCACCGCGCTCGAGCGCGGTCGTCGCTGCAGTCGCTCTGCAGACGTGTGGGCTCAGCAATTTCATGTCGGCCAAGCCGATGGCTAGGCCGTATTTCAGTACCACATCTTTGTAAACGCCGGCTGGCCCAAACCGTTCGCCAGTGCGCGTGCCACGGGTGTCTTGAAACAAGGGTGCTGCCTTATTTGCGGCATGGCCAGAGTGATCCAAATACGCCTGTAGCGCGACGGCGCTGCTTTGGTGTAGTGGCACATAGCGCAACTTCCCGCCTTTACCCTGCACGCGCAGGTGCATTAAGCCGGCGCGTAGTTCGCGATCGCCGACATCGAGCGCGCACAGTTCGGCACGACGCAGGCCGTGATACAGCAGTACCGACAAAATGGCGCGATCACGCAAGCCTTTCGTTGTCATGCTATCGAGTGCGGCGAGCAGCCGGCGCGCCCGGTCGTCAGAAAGCGCCGGCGTTTTACCTTCATACGAATCCACTACAGGCCGCTTGACACCTTTCACCGGATTGCCCGCTACGGCATTCAAATTAGCTAGGTACTCGAACATTGAGCTCACTGCAGCCAGTTTGCGTCGAATGGTCGCACTGCCCAGCTTTTTCGATTCCAGATCAGCGCGCCAGGCTAAAACATGGCCACGACCTACTTGGTTGAGCTGCGCGCCGTGTTCGATGCCAACAAATACCATGAATGCGCCAGCGTCTGCTTTGTAGGCTAGCCGCGTGCGCGGATTGTCGATGTTAGAAAACCACTCCAATTCAGCCGGCAGCGCCGCGAGCGCATGAAATTGCCGGTCGGTAAGGCGGTTCACTTTCGTGATGATTT
>JAYTAO010000536.1:0-2748 GCA_043737435.1 Rhodanobacteraceae bacterium
TTGGACTTTAACACCTTCGTTTGAGCGAAAGCGGCAGTCAGATGTTGTGGTTGGTTTCGTTGTATTCATAATTCCGGACAGTAGAAATTTGCTGCTAAGTGTTCATGGCTCACTCTTGCGTGGAAACGCGTTTAACGACTTCGCTCAGTGCCAAAGCGATTTCAGAAACCTCAGTCGCGTCCTCACCTTCAACCGTCACGCGAACCAACGGTTCAGTGCCGGAAGCGCGCAGTACCACTCGCCCCCGCCCCTTTAACGCAGCCTGCGCGCGCAGTAGAGCGCTAACGACATCGTTGTGAGCGAGTGGCTTAGCACCAGCCGTGATTTTTACATTAATCATCTTCTGCGGTACGCGCGCTACCGTACATAGCAGCTCAGAAAGTGATTTTCCGGTGTCCGCCATCACCTCTAACACTTGCAGCGCGCACACTAGCGCATCACCCGTGCTGGCTCGATCTAAACACAATACATGGCCGCTGGCTTCGCCGCCCAAATTGCCGCCTGCCGATCGCAGCAACTCCAACACGTAACGATCCCCAACGTTGGCCCGCAGCAATTCGATGCCAGCATGGCTGAGCGCCCGCTCAATGCCAAAGTTGGTCATCACCGTCCCCACGACTGGTCCTTTCAGTCGGCCTATTTGTTGCCAATGGCAAGCCAATAAATAGACGATGTCATCGCCATCCACGATTCGCCCCTGCGGGTCGACTAACATCAACCGATCGCCATCGCCGTCCAGCGCCACACCTAGATCGGCGCGCGTTTCCAACACCTTGGCCTGCAACAAGGCCAAGTCGGTCGCACCGCAATTTTTGTTGATATTCAAGCCATTTGGCTCGCAGGCAATGGCAATGACTTCAAAACCTAGCTCTTGAAACACCGCAGGCGCAACTCGGAAACCCGCGCCATTCGCGGCATCGACGACAATGCGCATGGGTTGAAGTTTGCTCAACGATGACTTGAGCGTGCTTTTGCAAAACTCCACATAGCGCCCACGCGCATCTTCCAAACGCTCGGCTTTGCCCAACAGCTCGGGGCTTGCGGTGCTGAACGGCTGATCGATCTCCGCCTCAATGGCCAGCTCAATCTCATCACCCAACTTTTCGCCATTTGAGTTGAAAAACTTAATGCCGTTATCGTGATACGGGTTGTGCGAAGCGCTAATGACTATGCCGGCCTGCGCGCCTTGAGTCCGCGTTAAATAGGCAATCGCAGGCGTGGGCAATGGCCCGGTTAATACCGCGCGCGCACCCGCGGCGGACAATCCCGCTTCCAGCGCCGCCTCTAACATATAGCCAGAGCTGCGCGGATCTTTGCCGATCAACACACGCGGCGCCAATTTACCGCCACCAAATACCACGCCCGCCGCACGGCCTAAACGTACCGCAAAGTCCGCAGTGATCGGCGCAGTGCCAACCCGTCCGCGGATACCGTCCGTGCCAAAATACTTTCGAGTCATAACATCCCTTTTTGTGCCGCTAGATTTTTCACGGCCGCCTTTTTCGCAACCACTGCCCGGTTGCGCCTTTGCAACATGGGATCCGCAATCAGCGGGCGATAAATTTCTACTCGATCACCGTGCTTTAGCACATCGCTTAATTGGCATGCGCGCGCGAAAATCCCGACGTTTCCGGCCAAGGTCGGAAAATTCGGCAAATCCTGAAAATTCGCCGCAGCGATTGCATCAGCCACGGTGGTGTTTTCAGGCACCGTCACTGTAACTAGCCATTGTCGCTGCGCGCTGGCGTAGGCAACTTCAATCTCTAGCGCACTAACTGACATGCTTTTTTGCCACGTTAATAAAATCGTCCACCATGCGGTCCGCCCAAACGCCCACCGCAGCGGCGACAGCGGTATTTACCACCGAACCCGCGAAATCTATAATTAACACCAAGCTAACACGACACCCAGATGTGCCCAGAGCATCAAAGTGCCAAGCGCCTTTTAACGACCGAAACGGCCCACTTTGCAAGTTAAGGTGAATGGCGCGATCGGGCTCCAATTTGTTTTTGGTAATGAAATTCAGACTGATACCGGCGATTTTCACCCCCAGCTCGGCCGTCATCTCGGCATCGTCCGCGCTAATCAGTTTCGCCGACGAGCACCATTCAAACCAGCTGGGATAGGCCTCAATATTATTAACTAGGCTAAACATCAGCGCCGCTGGGCAGCCAATAATTGCTTGGCGCTTGATTTGTTTCATGAGGCGTCGCCTCCAAGCACGCCCATGAATGCGCGGTAGTAGCGTAATTCCGCCACGGATTCCCGAATGTCACTTAAGGCTAGATGCGCGCCTTGCTTGACTACACCCGCCGCCACCGCAGGTGCCCAACGCTTTGCCAGTTCCTTGACGGTCGAAACATCCAAATTGCGATAGTGGAAATAACGCTCTAATTCCGGCATGCCACGCGCCAAAAAGCGCCGATCCTGACCAATAGAATTGCCGCAAATCGGTGAAGCCCCGAGCGCCACCCAATCGCGCAAAAACGCCAGCGTCGTGGCTTGCGCCATAGCTAAAGTTACCGTTGAATTCAACGCCCGCTGCCATAGGCCAGAAGCCCCATGATGCGAGCGGTTCCAATCGTCCATCGCTTCCAGCTTAGCAAGCGGCGTTTGAATCGCAAATTCGGGGCCGACGCTAAGTTCATTGAGTTCGCTGTCGGTGATCAAAGTCGCGATCTCGATAATTTGATCGGTATCTGGATCTAGACCGGTCATTTCCAGGTCAATCCAAATAAGGTTTTGATT
>JAYTAO010000537.1:0-2748 GCA_043737435.1 Rhodanobacteraceae bacterium
ATCGTGCGCGCAGTTGTTCGCTGTCTAGGCTATTTTGCGGGTGATGATCGGCGGTGATAATAAAAGGCAGCAGCTTTTTCATGGCTAAGCGCAGCCGCAATAAGTCCGCCAAACGCAGGCGCGCAAAACGGCGGGCACTAATGATGCGATCAACACTGCGCACGCCGACGCCGGGAATACGCAGCAGCTGCTCGCGCGCGGCGCGGTTGATGTCAATCGGAAAACTCGCGCGGTTTTGTAGTGCCCAACCAAGTTTTGGATCCACTTCCAAATCCAAATTCGGCGCATGCGCGGAGGTGATTTCCTCAACTTTAAACTCGTAAAAGCGTAGCAGCCAATCGGCCTGATACAAACGATGTTCGCGCAGCAGCGGCGGTGCTTGCGGCGGCAATAGGATCGAAGGCTGGGCGGTCGGGCTAAATCCGGAGTAGTACACGCGCCTTAGTTTGTAATCGTGGTACAGCGAATCGGCGCGCTGCAAAATCACCGCGTCGGTGGAGGCGTCGGCACCAATAATCATCTGCGTGCTTTGGCTGCGCGCGAAGGGCGCGGCTTTTGCCGGTGTTGACTTCACCGGGCCGGATCTGACTAGCCCAGTTTTGACAGACGGCGGTTTTGCCGCCGCACTCGCCTGACCCGCTCCCACACGAATCGGCGAGGCCATCACCGCGTCGCGCGATTCATCGATTTTGTTGCGAATATGCGCCATCGCTGCCAGCGTGCGCGGCAGGTTTTTTTCCGGTGCCAGCGCTATTAAACTAGACTGGATCGGCAGCTCAATATTGATGCTAATGCGATCTGCATAGCGCCCGGCGCGCTCAATTAGCTCGGGCGATGCTTCGGGAATGGTCTTTAGATGGATGTAGCCGCGAAAGTGGTGCAGCTCGCGTAATTGCCGCGCGACTTCGGTGACCAGCTCCATCGTGTAATCGGCGCTGCGAATAATGCCGCTGCTTAAAAACAAGCCTTCGATATAGTTGCGCTTGTAAAAATCCAAAGTGATTTGCACCACCTCTTCCGGGGTAAAGCGCGCGCGCTCGACATTGCTAGACCGACGATTGACGCAGTAATGGCAGTCGTATAAACAGACGTTGGTCATCAGCACTTTCAGCAGCGAAATACAGCGCCCGTCCGGTGTGTAAGAATGACAAATTCCCGCGCCGCCGGTCGAACCCACTCCTTTCCCTGCACGCGAATCCTTGCGCGCGGCGCCACTGCTGGCGCAAGACGCGTCGTATTTTGCCGCGTCTGCCAAAATTTCGAGCTTTTGCTGTAGTTCCATCAAGTCCAGCCGGTTCATCTGGATGCATGGTCACATAGGCGGTGCTGACGCTCGTGAAATCGGCGTCAATCTTCTTTAGGTTCGTTAGCGCAGGCTGAGTATTCCAGCCAGCGTTTAGCCGCAAAATACGGCGTTTACTAAAGTGATGACGCAGTGATTGAACAGCCTACCGAGATTTTGGCAATTTGGCCACCATTGGCCGGATGGCGGCGGTGCTTGATTTACACGGCTTCAAATTTTCCAAACTCATTGCCTGGTGCTTTTGGCTGTTTGCGCACTTGCTGTTTTTGATCGGCTTTCGCAATCGCATGCTCGTGCTCGTGCAATGGAACTTTTCGTATTTGCCCTATCAACGCCATGCGCGGGTGATTATGGGTGCGGATGCCAACAGGAAAAGCCCCTAAGCCTGCGGTTGCGTGTTCAACTCGCCTTCCCATTTCGCCACCACCGCCGTCGCAATTGAATTGCCCACAACATTCGTGGCGCTGCGGCCCATATCTAAAAAGTGATCCACTGCCAATAGCAGCAACAGCCCGGTTTCCGGGATTTGAAAATGCGGCAGAGTTGCCGCAATCACCACTAAAGATGCGCGCGGCACCGCGGCCATGCCTTTGCTGGTCACCATCAGCAGCAACAGCATAGTGGCAATTTCACCTAGCCCCAAATGGATGTCATAGGCTTGCGCAATAAAAATGGTGCCGAAGGTGCAATACATCATTGAGCCATCCAAATTAAAGGAATAGCCCAGCGGCAGCACAAAGCCTGCGATCCGGCGCGACACGCCAAATTTCTCCAACTGATCCAGGGTTTGTGGCAGTGCTGCCTCGGAGCTTGCCGTGGAAAATGCAATCGCAATCGGCCCGCGCATGCCTTTAATTAGGCGAATCACGCTGGGGCCGAGGAATATAAAACCAGCGCCGATTAGCACCAGCCACAGCAGGATGAGCGCGCCGAAAAAACCACCGACAAACCATCCATAAGTGGACAAAATTGCCAGCCCTTTAACCGCAACCACACCTGCAACGGCGGCAAATACCGCGATAGGCGCGAACCACATCACGTAACCGGTCACTTTTAACATCACGTAGCTAACTTGCTCGAAGAAATCAACCACGTTCTTGGCTTTTTGCCCCAAGGACGCACAAGCAACGCCGAAAAATACCGCGAACAGCACGATCGGCAAGATCTGATTTTTTGCCATCGCATCAAAAATGGACATCGGCACCATGTAAGTCACGAACTCTTGCAAGCTCAAGCCGGTTCCCTTGATTTCGACCAGCTCGGTGGCAGCCGGTAGCGGCAAGCCCAGGCCCACGCCCGGCTCGAGCAAGGTCACAATAATGGCACCCATGGTGAGTGAAATGATCGAGGCACAGATAAACCAAGCCATGGTTTTTGCACCAGCGCGGCCAAGTGCGGCGGTATCGCCCATGTGCGCAATCCCGACTATCAGCGTCGACAGCACC
>JAYTAO010000538.1:0-6811 GCA_043737435.1 Rhodanobacteraceae bacterium
ATTTAACCTGCATTTGCATCTTTCTGGCGACCAACGTGCGAGCTCGCTGTCGCACGACTGTGTGACTGATTTTTTTAGAAGGCTTGCTCGTGATAGCAATACGAAGATTTCCGCGCATCGGCTGCGACATCGTGCAGCAACTATTCTACTTCGCAACGGGCTAGACCTTCGCCACGTGCAAGATATGTTGGGTCACACATCTATTCTCACGACGATGCGTTACGTTTGGCCGGATTTAGCGATCACTACGGAGGCAATTAACAATCAAGTAACGAAGGACTTCGATATCTTCAAAGTTGCTGGATTTACATTCGAGGTGAACTCGTCGACACCTTGCCAGACCACCATTGCTGAGCCGTCGGCTGACGATAAGCAGTTTGTTAAGCCTAAATAACGGCGTTTAAACTCCGTGATACGAAATTCCAACAGCCGGCGACTATAGAACAGGGTGGCATGCCATTCAAAAAGCTTCGTAAATAAAGCTTGACAATGTGCACGGCCATGCACAGCCTACGCGAGTCAGGGAAATTTATGCAACTAAAGTTGGTGGGCCCACTCGGACTTGAACCGAGAACCGACGGATTATGAGTCCGGCGCTCTAACCAATTGAGCTATAGGCCCTGCAATAAGAAGCTCCGAGATTGTGGCACAGCTTGGCGCTGTGATAGCACGATCAAACTTCGACGGTCGGGATGAAGTTTATCCCCGGTATCGCTTTGAGTGGATCGCTACCAAATAATTCGCCACAAGTGACGAAGCCGCCTTTGTATTTGCCTTTTAGAACTTGCTCGACTGCGTACAGCGCGCATTGCGCAGTGACTTCATAAGCATCTGGGCCAGTAACCACGCCCCCGGTTTTGCGGCCGTCTTCGTCAATCCCTTCCGCCCAAATATAGCTTTTGTTTTTCGCGCGTTTTGCTGGGCTTGGGCCGTCCGCCATTTTGCTTAAGCCAAAGGCGACCAGTTTGCCCAGTAGACCTGTTCCTTGGGCGATTTCTGGTTTCCGAAATAAATCCGCGACGTACCATGGAAAATGCGTGTAGGTTTCCAAATGCGCAATGCCTAAACCGTGCCCGGCGGTTATTAAATCACCGCGCCACGGATTGGTGACGCAAGTGCGTTTGCCGCCAGGGCCAAAGTCAACATCTAATTTGGTTTCGCCAGGTTTGGCGGCGACCAGTTGACCGCGATCCCGGGTGTATCCTGGCATGTGCACGCATTCGAACATCGCTTGAATAGTGCCTTTTGAGGCGCCGCCATCGACGGCGAAGGCGATCTGTGCGCGCACTAAACCTGGCCGTTGGGTCTTGATATATGCCAGCAACGCTTCGCTAGGCATGCAACCGAAAGCCACACCTGGAAGCAGCATGACGTCGTCCTCTTTGGCGCGTTCATTTAGCCGCTGCAGCGCGCGAATGGGATGGACTTCACCGGCAATGTCTAAATAATGTACGCCATTTCGGACCGCGGCTTGCGCGAGCGGCACGGAGGTTTGGGTAAACGGCCCGGCACAGTTCAACATCAGCTTGATACCCAACATGCCTTTATCTAGGGCGCTACGGTCTTCAATATTGAACACGCGAAATTTTAAGCCTAAGCTTTCTGAAAGAATTTTTAGTTTATCGGCATCGCGGCCTGCCAAAATGGGCTCTGCACCGCGCGCTTTGGCCGTCTCTGCAATCAATCTGCCGGTGTAGCCTGTAGCCCCATAAAGTAACCACGAAGGTTTGAATTGCGCCATAAATGTCAGTTTTTGCAAAAAAGCGTCAGTCTTTTAGGTCGATGAGTATGGCACGGAAAAACCTGGCTTGGCTAACTGTGGCAGTGTGGCTCGCGGTCACTGGTTCCGTTTTGGCCTTTGGTTTGGGACGCGATTTTGAGCGGCCCAAGGCATTTTGTTTAAGCTTGGCTGCGGCGATGCTGATGCCGCGCGCGGTATTGATTTGGCCTACCTTGCCCAGAAGACTTCGCGCAGCCGTACTCATTTGGCTGCTGGTACTAACAGCCAGCGTAGTTTTTTCAGTGGATCCCGTGCGCGCACTGATCGGCAGTTTTGAGCGTTCGCAAGGGGCGTATTTACTTTTATGCTGCACGGTTTTAGCGTTGGCTAGGGTGCCTGCCGCAACGATTGTGGTGCCCGCAATTTTTACTACTTGCGTCAGTGGGTTGTGGGCGCTGGTGCAATTTTTCGGCATTGAAGGTGCAATTTTTTCCGCGTTAAACCTTCTAGAAGCAGGCGTGTCCGAAGCCGGATGGCATCGCGCATTTGGCTGGCGTGCATTCGCGAGTTTTGGCAATCCGATGGCTTTGGGTAACTGGCTGGTGATTGCCTTGGTGTTTTTATTTTTCGTCCGCGCTCAAGCGATTCAATCTAATCGTCGTGTATTAATTGTGCGAACGCTGGATGGCGCTATTTTTTTAGGCGCTTGTGGCGTGCTTTTATCCGGTACGCGGGCCGCTTGGATTGCGCTGTGCGGCGTGGCGTTGCTGCAGTTTCGTAACAAAAAAATCTTCCGGATTTTGGGGATGCTAGCTTTGGTTGCGTTGGTATTGGCGTCACTAAATTTTCGCGCGGATTCGATACGCGCACGCCTTGAACTTGCTCAAGCGGCTTTGCGCCCGGCGAAAATTACACTTGTGGATGGTTCGGGGCGGAGCGATCCTTATCCACAGGCACGCTTTTGGCTGGGCAGCGGGCCGGATTTGCAAGTGGTGATGCTCGAACATAATTTGCCCAATCGAGCCTTAGGAGAGATGCCCGATCGCGCGCATCAAATTCTGTTGGATGGCTATTTGAGTATCGGCGTGCTTGGGGTTTTGAGCTGGTTGGGCTTGATGTCGGCATTTTGGCGGGATCGCATTGCCACCCAAAATATTGCGGTTTTTGCCTTGGTGGCGGCGTTGATTACCTGGCAATTCGGTTTTGCGCTGAGTGCAGAAAAAGTTTTATGCGCGCTGCTAATAGGTTCTATGTATGCGCCGAATATTCAGACCGACTCCCGCGAGGATGCCGCGCCGAAATCTGGGCATCTACTCTGGATTCATACTATCGCGGTACTGTTTGCCATTTTTTCGGTGCTTAGCTATATGCCGCAAAGCGTATTGTCGCTCGACACCTTCGCGCCTTGGCGGCGGCCGGAACGCGCGCTATTGCATTTTGAGCAGGCGCGCTTGGCGATCATGGCAAATCAGGGCGAGCTTGCCGCGCGTGAGCTGGAACAAGCGGTAGCACTGGACCCTTGGCGTGCTGATTTGGCGCGCGCAAAGGTCAAATTAGCGTTTGAGCTAGGCCACAAAAGCCCATGAGCAACGCCGAGCTATCGTTTTTTGCTTGGACAAAGTGGGGCAATGGAAACTCGTGCTATGCATAGACCGATATTTCTACTGGCTAGGACCGCTCCAGCTAGCAATGAATTGCAAGCTGTGGTTGCATTGAAAGGCATGCAATTGGTGCATTGTGCAACGGTGCTAACCCAGCCAGAACCTATGAGTAAAAATCTTTGCGAACTATTGAAGTCCGCGTGCAAAGCGGACTGGCATGTGTTCGTCAGCCCTCAAGCAGTGCAGGCGGCGTGTACGCTTGAGCCTGCCATCGCGACTTGGTCAGGACGTTTTGCCGCAGTTGGCGCAAGCACAGCTGCGACTCTGAACCGAGCAAACGTGCTGGTGCCGGCGCAGGGCGAAGGTGCGCGGGCTCTGCTCGACATGCCTGATTTACAGCAAATGGATGGTACCCATGTTGCGCTTTATGCCGCGCCCGATGGTCTTGAGCTGCTGGCCTGCACCCTGACACAGCGGGGCGCACGTGTTTTGGTCGTCCCGGTGTATCGCCGTGTAGCCAGCGCGTTGACCAGTGCGCAAACGGCGCAATGTCGCACGGCAGCACTTGCCTACGTCGGTAGCGTGGCATTTTTGCAGGCACTGCTGGTGGCGCGTGCCGGTCAACCACTGCGCGTGTTGGCCCCCAGCGAGCGAGTTGCAGCGGCGGCGCGTGCGTTTGGATGCGTGGCAACGGTGTGCCAAGGCACAACTGAGCAAGCCATTGCCGCTGAAATTACTACGAGCGCACTTCACCGGCTTTAATCCGGCCTGCTTTAATCTTGCACGCAATTTTGGTGGCGCTAAATTTTTAGCACGATTTTAGTTAAATCCGGTGTTAGCCTTCATACTATGAATGAATTGAATCCTGAAACCCCTGCGAGCAATAGTTTTGCGAAAACGAGCGAGTTAGACCTAAGCTCGGCAAAACCAAGTCGGGTTAAAACTTTACTGTATGCATTCGGCGCTTTGCTATTACTGGGCGCCAGCTTAGCTTGGCTTTTCACGCGGCAGTCTGGCACGGAAAGCCAAGCACGCGAAGCCTTGCCGGCAAATGCGCCGCAGGCAGTGAGCTTTAATGCAGCCAGCCTAGAGGCGCGCTTAAACGATGCACAGCAGATCAATCGGGTCTTGCGTGAGCAGGCTTTAGCGCTCAGTCAACGCATGGATTTACTGGAAGATAGCGTTGCCGGTTTGCGGCGCGGTGTGGCTCCTAGCGCGGAAAGTTTCAAGCTTGATGAAGCGCAGTATTTGTTGAGCCTCGCGGAAACTCGCCTGGATTTGTTTAGCGACCCGCAAAGCGCTGCGCGCGCGCTTGAGTTGGCGGACAATTTGTTGGCGGGCATTAGCGACCCGGCATTGGCGAATGTTCGGCAAACGCTTTCTATTGAACTGGATGTGGTGCGCGCCGCGCCCATGAATGATGTGCCAGCCCTGAGTGGCCGCCTACGAACGCTGGTTCAGGAGTTGGCAGGCTTGCCAATTTTAATTGAGGCACCCAACGCCACAGGCAGCAGACTTTGGCTGGCGCTTGATCGCTATTTGGTTGTGCGCCGCGAGGGCGAAGCAATGCCCGTGCTTGGCCGCTCCCCGTGGGCTGTGCGTGAAGGTTTAACGTTGGAATTCGAGCGCGCTCAGCTCGCCTTGGAACGTCAGCAGCCGCACGCTTGGCAAAACGCCCTGGAAACCGCAGTGACGATGGCAGAGCGCGGGTTGATGCCCGAGGACACAGCGGTCGAGAACTTTTTAAGCCGCCTGCGTGCGCTTGCGAAAACCGCATTGGCGCCGGATCCGCCAAAATTAGGGGCAACCCTGCGCGCGCTGCGTCGATTGCGCGAGGGGCCTCCAAGCCCAACTTTATCTAGTGATGCGCAGGCTGATAACGCTGTGCAAGCCGAAGTTGAAGCGGCGTCAAGCGCGTCCGGAAATTCTACCCAAAGAGCCGCAACCGGTGAAACTACATCGAAAGGCGGAAGTGAACTGCCCAGCGGAACCGACACGTCAAGCGCAGCCGACACCTCCCACGAAACGCCTCCGCCAAGCGAAGTGCCGGTGCCAAGCGATAACCCTGAAGAAATACCGCCGCAATGATGGCGGTGCTTAAATGGTTGCTGACATTGGCATTGACGGTGCCATTAGCGTTTGTCGGCTGGCTACTCGCGCGTGATCCGGGGCGCCTAAGCGTGCGCGCATGGGGTTGGCAAATTGATACAACTTTGGTGTTGGCCTTGGTGCTCACTTCACTATTGGTGTTAGTGGCATTGTTGGGGTATTGGTTGCTTTGGAGCGTGCCCAAGCGCTTGCTTGCACGGCGCCGAAACAACTTGCTGCTGCAATTTCACCAAGGGCTTGAGGATTTAGCCGGTGGGCGTTACGCCAAGGCCAGACGGCGATTGGTTGCCGCGAGTGCGATTGCCGAGAACGCGCCACTAGCGTTGCTCAACGCCGCAAATGCGGCCGCGCACTTGGGTGACCAAACGGATGCGTTGGCGCTTGCCGAACGGGCGCAGCGTTACCCGGAAGTCAAAACCGCGGCAGAAGTTTTAGCGATTCAGCTGCGGCTTGACGAAGGCGATTTATCGCAACTTGAATATTTAGCGCAAATCAGTGAAAACGCTGAGCACCCGCTGCCCGCCGAGATCCTGGCGCGGCAATTGAGTGCGCGTGGCCGCGCCCGAGAAGCATTGACGGTTTTAACTAAATTAGGCAAATATGGGCGCAGCAGTCGCCAGTTAAATGGAAATGTCAGCAAGTCGGCGGCAAGCGATTGGGCTGCGATGGTTCGACTCGGGCTGCAGCAAGCGTGCACACCGACGGCGCTGACAGAAGTGTGGGATTTATTGAGTGAAGCCGAACGCGAACAACAAGATGTTTTAGCCGCTTACGTGAGCAGCGCATCAAGATTAGGGCTTTTGGAGGCCGCTGAGGCTAGCTTGCAATCCGCCCTGAAGCGTTCACCCAGCGAGCTGTTATGGCAGGAATATGCGGAATTGTCCGGAAAATTGAATGATAGCGCGGCCCTGGCGGCGCTGAAATTTGTCGAAAAATCGCTTGAAAAAGCGGCACAATCGGAATCACCCGCCGCACTTTTGGCCGCCGCGAAGCTCAGTCGCAACCAAGCTTTAACGGCAAAAGCCACACAATTTCTTACGCGAAGTTTAGCGCTCGCGCCCTCCTCCGCTGGCTATCGCGAACAAGGCGAGCAATTGCTGGCAAACGGCGACCATCTAGGTGCCGCGCAAGCTTGGCGTCAGGCTTTAATTCTGCGGGACTGAGTCGCCAGCGTGGGTTTTGGGTTTAGCTTAGAAAAATTGAGGCGCGCTTAGGCTCGCTGGGGCAACCTATTCAAATCTTCAAAGCGGGCGGGGACAACAAAAAGCGTCTGGCGGTAGTTAATCACGGCATTGTCGTCCGCAAAACCCCACCCAGCTTAAGTAGACAAAAGCATGGCAAGTCAATATTTCGGGCCAAATGAAAATTGGCGCTGGAGCTA
>JAYTAO010000539.1:0-2733 GCA_043737435.1 Rhodanobacteraceae bacterium
CAGTGAACAGGGCGGCACGGAAAGCGCGCTGCTGACCAGATTAAAATCATGATCGAAATACAAAATATCCAGCGAAATTTTGCAGTTGTGCATCCAAAATGCACGCGGTTGCTCATCATCGAAGATAAACAACATACCCGCATCCGGGGCGAGTGCTTCACGAAACATTAAACCGCGCGCGCGGGTGGCATCGTTGGTAGCAAGCTCGACGCCAAATCGCTGCCCCCTTAATTCCACACTATCACTAAATTTTGGGCAGCCAGACAGCAACACTGTCACGGCAACACCCACACATCCCAAAGCTGCTTTCATAAGCGTTCTACCGCCTTAAATGGACATTCTTTAGCGCGTGCACGCGCCTGCGCTGCACCTTCAAAATTCTGGCGTGCCAGCCTAGCTTCGGCGATGGTCAGCCAATTGCGCACACACAGCGGCCCGGTTTGCGCGCTTGCGTCAAAGGATTTTTGCGCTAAAACCTCGGCCATGGCAAAACCATCGGTGTGCAATTGCGCTTCCGCTTTGAATTGAATCACCACCGGATTAGTCGGCTCAATTTGCTCGGCTTCTAAAGTCAAAGCCTGCGCCTGCGCGTGTGCGCCTGCGGCATCAGCGCGTTGAATCCTTTGCAATAAAATCGTGACCGCCGGGTTTTGCACTGGCTCAATCACCAGCACATCCCCGGCTTTTGCCGCCTCCATACGAATTTCGGCGACCAAATCGCGCTTGGGTACAACTACGACTGGAACCGGCTCGGGTGCGGCCTCAAAAAAGCTACACGCAGCTAGAGTTAGGGTAAAGACAAGGACGGAAAACGCGTGCTTCATTAAATGCAGTCGAATCGAATTGGATCACTTAGTTTAGCGAAATTTCGCGATTGCTTGAGCAGTGTTTGCAAATTCCAGAACTCCGCTTGCTTAGATCCTGCCCACCCTATACAGTGTGCAATAACGCACACAACGAGCATTTATGCGAAACCGGAACCGATGGCTGCTTCTGATCACCAGCTGCAGCGTTTTCACAAGCCCACTGCAAGCCGCCACGATTCAAAGTTTCGGCATCGCACCGAACAACCCCTTGCCGGGTGATCAAGTCACTGGCTATTTTCAAGTGGATGGCGGCACGCCGGTTGGGGCGGCGCGCATTTGGATTGACGGGATCGAACAATGCCAAGCGGTGCCTGAGCACGGCTTTTACAGCTGCGTACCGTGATGCCATTGACGGGTATTTTAGGAAGCTCGACCGACGACTACGATTCCTTTAGCGGCAGTCGTAATGCGCGCTGGGCGGTCTTGCATTCTAGTGGCGGCTTAGCGCGCATCGACAGCCAAACAGGCTCGACCCTAATGCAAGATAACGCCAACAATTCGCTGGCTGGTCGCGAATCCGAGCACAGCACCGGAAGTCAGCGTTGGTATCGAATTAGACCCGCTAGCAGGCGCGGCCTTCACCGGCAGCGCTAGAATTACCTCAAACCTTAGGATTCCGTGTTTTCTAAGCGCGGTTGAAATTCTAGCGTCAAAGCGCTGCCGATTTTTTATCCCTCATGCGGATAGTTACGCGTTTAACGTCACTCTGAACGATCCGATCTACACGCTTGGAGTCGGCAGTAGCATGTATTTGAATGTGGGAACGCCGGATGGTTTGTTCGCCAATGGCTTTGAGTGATAGGGAATTTATGAAATCTGCAATGAAGTTTTTATTCACGGCTGCAATGTGTGCTCTGCCCTTGGCCGTATCTGCGGACTGGAATCTAGTAATCGCGCCAGCGAACGTGCAGACAGAACTGGCGGCACCCGGTGTGTTTGAAATGCGCGTTAGCAATACCGGCGCGGATCCAAGTCCGGCGATGGATTTGCAGGCAGGAGCCATTGCGGCCTTGCTGCCGGACTACGAAATCAACCTACTGAGCGGCAGCTGTGGCCCTTGGCGTGATGAAACGGCGCTGATCGTTTTTCCAGCAACACTTAACGTAGCGCGAATTGCGATACCCGCCGTTGCGCCTGCCAGCGGTTTGCAGTGTCTCTACAGTTTTACTGCGCGGCGTGCAGATAGTCGAAATTTTCGCCTCGCCTTTGGCCCTATCGACCGCCCGAACGCGCCTAAAGGCTTAATCCAAATAGGAGCGCTGACCGACTTGGGCGCAACCGCAACGCTGCTGACAACCACGCAAGTTAGTGGTCAGACGATCAATCGCTACCGAATTCGCGTAAGCAATTTGGGAAACTTTGATGTTCGGGATTACGCACTTACCGCCTGCTTAGACAATGGCGGTGTAGCGCTTAGAACCAACTTTCCTGGCGGTTGCGCGGAGGGGGAACTCGGTGCTGCGTGTTTTAGTTCTGGCATTAGCATTACCGCAGGTCCTATTGCCTCAGCTCAAAACGCCAGCTGTGAAGTTGAAACGCCCGCAGGAAACCTCGTCTTCGCGCGCCTTAGGCTCAGTGACGTTGCCATTCGTCCCGACGGGCGCGCAATGATCGACGTTGACTCAAGTAATAATCAACCGCGCCTTATCCTAGGCGAACCCACCATTCAAGTGCCAACACTTTCATGGCTTGGCTTAATGTCACTCATTTTTGGCATAGCGCTGGCTGCGCAAAATCGCGATTTGTTTTAGCAGCGAATCGTAGTTGGGGTGCATACCAACTACTGCAGCGAATCTGCTCTATGAGGGGCCTTCAACCAACGCGCAATCGCCAACCCCGCCTCGCGCCCATCATGCACCGCAGTAAC
>JAYTAO010000540.1:0-6779 GCA_043737435.1 Rhodanobacteraceae bacterium
TTTTAAATATTTTTCAATCACCACTTTGCAGGACGCAAAAGTTATGAAAGAAGGCATTCACCCCGAATACCGCGCGGTCGTGTTTCAAGATGTGACCACGGACTTCGCCATCCTGACGAAGTCGACCAAGAAAACTAAAGAAACGGTCAAATGGACCGACGGCGAAACCTATCCGTTGATCAAGATCGATGTTTCCAGCAAATCGCACCCGTTTTACACCGGCAAGCATAAAACCATTGAGTCCGGCGGCCGCGTCGACAAATTCCGCAAGCGTTATGCAATCAAAGCGGCTGACGTTGCTCCTGCTGAAGCAACACCTGCTGCTTAATTAGCTGTCGCACAATAAAAAACCCGCCTTTTTTATCGGCGGGTTTTTTTTGGCCTAAATTTCTTCCGATGTATTTTTTCAAGTTGCCATTCCCGTGAAGGCAAGAATCCAGCACCGACAAGCGCAAAGTTTACGTGAATTTCAACAGCACCCCAGCAATCGTTGCAGTCATAAACGTGGCTAAGCAGCCGCCCAATACCGCGATCAATCCCATCCGGGCTAAATCGCTGCGGCGTTCTGGCGCAAGCCCGCCGATGCCGCCAATTTGAATCGCAATTGAGCTGAAGTTGGCGAAGCCACACAAGGCATAGGTCGCGATGATTCGTGCGTCCAAACCGATTTGTCCAGGGCCTGTCCCTACCGTAATTTTAGAAAGCTCTTGATAGGCGATAAATTCGTTGAGCGTAATTTTCTGACCGATCAGCGAACCGACCGTGGTGGCATCCGCCCATGGCACGCCAATAATCCATGCGATGGGCGCCAGGATGTAGCCTAAAATGGTCTGCAGGTTCAGCACGAACGGTATCGTGCGTGGCGCGCCGCTATTCATCCAGGCGGTAAAACCGGTGTGATCGCCCGCCCAGCCCAAAATGGCGTTGAACAGCGCAATTAAGGAAATAAAGGCCAGCAACATCGCCGCGATATTGAGCGCCAGCCTCAAGCCATCGCCCGCGCCGATGGCAGCCGCTTCGATGACATTGCTGGCGTTTTTCTCAACATGCAAACGCACTTCACCGCGCGTCATTGGCTCACCGGTTTCTGGTACCAGAATTTTCGCCAACAGCAAGGTGGCCGGTGCGGCCATAATCGATGCCGCTAAGAAGTGTTTTGCATACAGCGCCTGCGCCACCGGGTCACCACCGCCCAACATAAGAATGTAGGCGCCCATCACACCACCGGCGATATGCGCCATGCCGCCAATCATCATGGTCAGCAGCTCCGATTCCGTCATCTTTTCGATGTAGGGGCGCACGGTCAGCGGTGCTTCGGTTTGACCAATAAACACGCTAGCGCACACTGAAGTGGTTTCGGCACCCGACACACGCATGACTTTGGTGATGCCAATCGTCATCCAGCGCACGATCAACTGCATCACGCCTAAGTGATACAGCACGCCCATCAAAGCGGCAAAGAAAATAATCGTTGGCAACACTTGGAACGCGAAAATAAAGCCGGATTTTGGAATGTCGACTAAGCCTGCAAAAACAAAGCTCGAACCTGCCGAGACAAATTCCAAAATATTGACAAAGCCTTTGGCCAAAACATCAAAAATATCGCCCATAAATGGCAGGGAAAGTAGGGCGGCGACACCGAAAGCGTATCCGGCAATGCGCCCGAACATGGTATTGCCGGAATAATGCCGTGCAACGGCGAAAACGATACTAGTTAAAACCGAGGTTTGCGCAAACAGTTTCATCAGCACCGGCAAAGCATCTGAAATTCGCTCAAGCCACTGCACCATTTGCGGCCCCAAGATAACAAAAATCGCAAACACCACTTGTAGCGTGATGCCGGTCAGCACCAACTTCCAATCAATGGCAGCGCGGTTTTTTGAAAACGCGAACGCGATGCCAATCAGCACCGCAAGGCCAAAAATTCCAAATAGAACTTGGCCAAACACCTGGTTCATACGCGCTCCGTTTGCGAAAAATCAAAGAGCGTGAAGGGTAATGCAAGCGCACGGCTTGGTATAGCCGCAGCTGCATTTACTTCGCCGTATTCGCGGGCACGCGAAAATGCCCGATCTGCGGCCAGCTAGCCAATACGTCTTGTTCCTGCGTACCTTGGCCGACGTTGTGCAGCACCCAATAGTTGCTGCCGAAAAATGCTTTCTTATCTGAAACGATGCCGATGTGTGGCAAATTGCCCGGCAGCATCCAAGTCACCAAATCCCCCGGCATAAAAGTATCAACCGCGCGCGCCGCGGCACTGTCGGGCAACTTGAGCGCCCAGCCCTGCCGGGTGAAATAACGCTGCAAATTCGCCACCCGGCGATGATCAATATTTTTATCCGGGCCTTTGAGCCGCCATAGCTTGGGGTACTCAGCAAAATGCGCGCGCATATCTACATGCAGCAGCTGCTGCAAATCAAAGCCTTGATGCCGCAAGCCACGAATCACAACGTCAGTGCAAACACCGCCACCAATCGCGACATCGCCATTTGGGTAATCCAATTTTTGATAGCTGGCATCGTAGCGCGTAGTGACGCCGATTTGGCTGCGCGTATCGCTAACCAATTTTGCGGCGCTAAATTGTGCCTGCGCCCAGCTCGACGTTGTGATTAGGATAATTGCTATGGCGCGATGCATGGAGTGTTCCCTGGGCACAGAAGCTAGGTAAATCTAATTGCTAATTTCTGAGGCGTTGCGCGCGCGATGTGAATTGCTTGGTATGCGATGTGGCGATTGCATATTTGGGCTGTAAGAAGATTTGGGTGATGAATTTATTCGGATGTGGCGGGTTGTACATAAGCATTAGTGGTAGCCCTAATATTCGATTAGCCGAGAAATTTGGTTGTCCGGTAATCTATTCCTTGATTTGCCACGGATTAATGGCTTCAACTAGGCTGCGTTCAAAATCCGTTACATTGCGTGTTGCAACAGCGAATGACTTGTGAAACGCAATGGCTGCAATCGCCGTGTCTGCAAATGCCATTGGGCGCCCCAGCGATTTTGCGTGCTGTGAAATTCGTGCAAATGCGGGTGTGGCTTCAAAGTCAAAATTCAGTATGCGACCAGAAAACAGTGGTAGCAAGCTGGTTTCGAGCGCATCGGACAATGCCCGCTTGCGCGCGCCCTCAGCTAGATAAGCGACGCCGGTTCGCAATTCTGCAACCGTGATGCTGCTTAGAAATAGCGAGGGCCCCGGTTGCTGATTAACCCACTCCAGCACGCGTGTTTCTGGAAACGGCCTCAAAAGTTCTGACACCACATTGGTATCAAGTACGATCATTCGAAGATCGCCACATCTGTAGGTGTTTTGTCACGCTCGATTTGTAACTCGAAACCCCGCACGCTTTGCCCAATGGCTTTGATGGCATCGCCCATTTTCATTTGTGGTGCCGCAATGGCGTCTAATATGGCTCGCACTTCCGCCTCCGTGCTGCGCCCATTGCTTTTAGCGCGCGCTTTGATCAAATAGTGCGTGGTGTCGGAAACATTGCGGATGGTTAGTGTCGACATAATGCGCTCCATTTGCTAGCAAAAGCGTATTTTGCTAGCTATTTTTGGAGATGTAAAGGGGTGGTAATTTGCGTCGATCCGCCGACTCCGAGCCGCTTACATTTGCTAGCACGGCGGGAAAGTTTCAAACTGCAGCTAGATTCTTGTGGAATTTGTTTTCATGACTGCGCTTAGAAAGCCCGAACTGATCAGCGTCGAAGAATACTTGCACCGCGAAGCGACTGCTAAATTGCGGCACGAATTTGTTGCAGGTCAAATTTTTGCGATGGCAGGTGCCAGCGAGCGACACAATCGCATTTGCTTTGCTTTCGCAGAAATTCTGGGGCCACACCTACGCAAGCACGGCTGCCGAGGCTATCTGAACGACATCAAATTGCGTACCGCGAACGCGATTTACTACCCTGATGTAATGGCGGCGTGCGATCCGAGCGATCAAGATCAGCTGGTTAAATCAGCGCCGTGCATGATCATTGAAGTGCTGAGTGAATCCACCGAGCGCACGGACCGCATCGAAAAACTATTTGCTTACCAGCAAATTTCGACGTTGCGAAATTATTTATTAGTGGCGCAAGACAAGCGCAGCGTCGAGCTCTATCGCCGGAACGGCCTAACGTGGCGATTTGAGCATTATCTAGGCGACGCTGAGATCCAACTCGACTGCCCGGCGGCTTCCATCAGTTTGACGCAAATTTATGCGGATATTGTTTTGCGGGGTGTCGAGTAGTCTTGCCACAACACCGCTATTTGCCGCGAACAGTTCCTTCTCCCCACTATGGATTTAGTTCGGAGCCTAACCGAACTATGGGGAGAAGGTTAGGATGAGGGGTAAGAGAAATGCGCTGCAAAACGTCCGCTTTTTATCGATGTTTATGTTCGCAAGTCTTAAGAAAGTGGGGTCGCAAGTGAATCTCGAATCTCTGCCCGAATTTTTGCCCAATTTGAGCTGTTTTCCATTCGTCCAGAGCCCATGTTCCGCAAATCAAAATGTTCGGATTTCATTTCTGGAGCACATAAAATGAAAGTGCTCGCCGTTTGGATTACGGCGTTACGAACGCCAGCTACAGAAAGTTCGACATTAGCGCTTTCTGAGCGCCCCAGCAGTATTCGATTACTAGATACTGGCAGCATCACCGCAATAAATTCATCAACCGGCATATCGGTTGGGTTGTGCTCCTTGTCAAAAATCATCACTGGGCAATCGCCTAAAAACAATTTATCGCCGTGGTCAAAATCGACTAATTTCCAGTCAAGACATTCAAAGCGAGCGATCAAGGCCACACCACGCTCATCAAAGCTCTTGAGTAATTTGTATTGTGTCTCTGTTGCACTGGTAATCAATTGCATTTGAAGTTGCTCGACTCCGCGACCAATGGATTGACCAAGATTTGAAACCAATGATTGCTTGTCTTGGCGATATTTTAGGCGCGCCTGTTGAACGCAGTCCTGAACTTGTTTCTCGCTAAGCCTTATTCCTTTACTGGCCGACGCATCAATGCACGATTTTCGCATCCAGCCATCGTCATCGACAAATTGATCAAATGCCGAACCAACGGAAACAGGATCGGAACCAAACTCAGCTACCGCTCCGAACATATCCTGACTCATTGCAATTTGGGCTTGGCGTATGGCTAATGTTCTCAAAGACAGATGTGCAAGCATTTGACAGACGCCATGCACATTGAGTATTTCATTGTGTTCAGCAGTACGAAGCTGATGGAATAGCTTTCCGAATCGGCTTTCAAAATCAGTAATCAATTCGTCTAAAGTGTCGGGGCCAGGCTTGCCATAAAAATGCCGTTGTGACGCTACGCGATTAATATTGGCAACGTAAGACTTTTCCCGCGTGACGACTAGAACTTGCCCGTCACTACCTGATCGGCGAGTGAAGCCTCGTAGCAAACTCTGAGGAATGTAATGTTGATTATCTCCGGCCATACCACGCTCGCTAAATTTAAACGTTTGAAGGGGATGTTTGCAGCAAAAACAGCCCACCCCTCATCCCAACCTTCTCCCCATAGTTGGGTTAGGCTCCGAATCAAACTCATAGTGGGGAGAAGGAGCTGTTCGAGGCGTTAGCCCATTTTTGGCAATCCAATCGCCTTACGCTATCTGCCTAGTCGCCAACTCCGCAAACAGCCCATTCATCGCCATCAACTGCTCAAAATTGCCGATTTCTTTGATCACGCCTTTATCCAGCACCACAATGCGGTCGGCGTTAATAATGGTGCTTAGGCGGTGCGCGATGACGATGCGGGTGGCTTGCATCTTTTCGGTGCTGGCGGTGACTTGGGCTTGGGATTTGTTGTCGAGTGCGCTGGTGGCTTCGTCTAGGATCAGAATGCGCGGGTTGTGTACGACCGAGCGGGCTAGCAGTAGGCGTTGTTTTTGCCCGCCGGAAAAGCTGCCGCCGCCTTCCATCACGTAGGTGTGCATGCCCATTGGCATCAGGCGAATGTCTTTTTCTAGGCCGACTTTACGGGCAGCTTCCCAGGCTTCTTCAATGGTGCGCGAACTGGTGCCGACGATGTTGCGGAAAATATCCACGGGCAGCAATTGCGAGTCTTGCAGCACCACGCCCATTTGTTGGCGCACTTCGCGTAAATCCAGTGTCGCCAGATCTTTGCCGTCAAAAGAAACAATGCCTTTTTCGGGCTTCTCGAAACCAACAATCAAACGCATTAATGTCGATTTACCAGAACCCGAACCGCCGACAAAAGCGACAAATTCGCCGGCACGTATGCTCAAGCTGACGTCGGTCAGAATCCACGGGCTGTCGGGCGAGTAGCGAAAGTGCACGTGCGATACGTCAATTGCGCCGGTCAATTCACCGGGGGAATCTTTGTCGCCATCGACTTCAGCGGGCGTTTCCACAATCGGGCGCAGGCGTTCGTAAATCGGCACCGACCGCAGCAGGCTCAAGCTGGCATCAGACAGCGCCACCATCGCGCCTAAAAACGCGCCGTAGGCGGCAGTAAATGCGATGAACTGGCCGGTGGTCAGCGATGCGCCGGTGTCGCCGCCGGTAAATTTGACCATCGCGAAAAACATCACCATTGAGGACAGAATCGGAAAGATGCCGTTGAAGGTCTGCACCGCGTTTTGAATTGAACCCGCCATGTATTGCAAGCGCCTTGCTTGCGCATATTGCTTCGCCCAGGTTTTAAACGCGTGCGCTTCCGCGCCACTGGTGCGCAATTTGGCTACGCCGGATAGTAAGGAAAGCAACAAACCGGCAATACGCCCATTCACCGACAAAATTTGGCGTTGGT
>JAYTAO010000541.1:0-2728 GCA_043737435.1 Rhodanobacteraceae bacterium
GCGCCGGCCGCTATGCCAGTGCGATGCACGAGGAGCGGGCTATCCGCTTCCTGCCCCCAGTGCCCGACGCCGGCAAATTCCTATGCCTGGGCACGAACTGCCTTTGCCCGAATCGAATCGGCGACTTGATAGCCCATTTGCCCAAATGCTGAATATGCTTTTTGTGGCTGCGTCAGGTAATTGTCAGGGGCAAAATTGAAGCCGTCGGTTTGGAAGTCGTATGGCTTGAAATCTGCAGCAGACGCTGGCGCACACACTTGATTGGCACGGCAACCAGGTTTGGTCGGGTCTAAGGTAATATTGCCGCGACCGGTGACCGTAAAGTTACCAAAAGGGCCAGTGCCACTCGCGCGACCGGGTGAGGACACATTAGCCGGAAAGCCAAAGAGTGGTACTGCGGAAATCGTGCGATCACCCGCAAACACCGGCTTTTGTTCGGTGTATGCCACGTTGAACATGCCGGAGAACTTTTCGTTAGTACCGCCAGCAGTCACGGAGTAGGATTGACGCTCGCCATCACCCTCGTCGTATTCGCCATAGTAGGCGTTAACTTCCATGCCCTCATAATCGCTGCGGGTTTGAATATTGATTACGCCGCACAAAGCATCCGAACCGTACAGTGCAGATGCGCCATCTTTAAGCACTTCAAATCGTTCTACAGCGGCGAGTGGAATCGAGCTTAAGTCCACAGAACCGGCCAAGCCGTTGTCGGACACCCAGCGTTTGCCATTGACTAACACCAAGGTACGGTTCGACGCGCAGTTGCGTAAATTGACGCCCGAGTTGCCGGAGGTGTTACCGTTATTGGTATTAAGGCTCAATGACGGGCCGTTAACACTGATTTCTTTTAGCACTTCAGCCAAAGAAGTTAACCCAGTTTTCTCAATATCTGCACGCTCGAAAGACAAAACGGGATTTGCTGTTTCCGATTGAACGCGTCGAATGCGCGAGCCGAGCACTTCGACAGCCTTCAGCGTATCTTGTTCTGTCTCTTCCTGCGCCATCACCGGCATCGAAACCGCGCCAGTCAAACCTAATAAGAGGGCAACTCGAATTGAGTTTACCAGTTCATTTTGCTTCAACATTTTTTGAATCCTTATGCAATTAGTGTGGACAGGCGCGCCGGTTAAATTCGCGTCTTAGCAAAAGTTTAACTTAACTGGGAATGGAATTGCACGTATGCCATGCATTTAGATGTGACTATGGTGTGACGGTGATAGCCATAATGGGCTAAATTATGTGACTTACACCTCATTCACGAATCGTTTCGTTGGATGGTGCGGACTTCCAATTATGAAATTTTGTTCAGCCCCGATTGAAGCAACCAATCCCTTCAACTAATTCTGCGAACGCGATGCGCTCTGATGTGCGCAAATCTGGGTGCCATACGTTCATCATCAAATCCTTATGCAATTAGTGTGGACAGGCGCGCCGTTTAGGTTCGCGACTTAGCGAAAGTTAAACCTAAAACATTGTTGATTTTCACTCTTTTGAAGGCAACACGAAGTAATTCGTGCTTAATTCAATGTTTTTTAATTATAGAGACGACGCATCGTTCACAACTTGAGAATTGATCCTCGCAGCTATAGCAAGTGCGCCGGCGTGAGTGGGTTCGCTAGTTAGTATTGGTTTGATTGCGATAGCTGCTTGTTGCCACATCCGCCCTTCAAAAAATACATTTGCAATATCTAACAGATTGTCCACAGGCTGTGGTTCTTGCACCCGCCAGTCTGAAACTAAACGACACGCGTGCTCATGTTCTGCTAATGCACTTAAAGAAACTGCAAGAGCGATGCGCGTTGGAAAATGATTTGGTTCTAACTCTGCGGCCTTCAGTAGCGCCCCAAGGGCACCTTTAAACTTTCCTTGATCCAACAATATTTGACCCATTGGAAAAAGCACGTCCCATGTTTCAGCCCCTCTAGCCAATGCCCCTTGATAAGACTGAAGCGCAGCTGTTGCGTCGCCACTATCGCGTTGCGCAGCAGCAAGGTTTACCCAGTGATCTTTGTTACCTGGCTCTCGGCGTGTAAGTTGTCTGAATACAGCAATCGCCTCCGTGAAACGTTCGGTTTGCGCAAAAAACAAACCGTAAATAGTCTGCGTCTCGATCAAATCACGGACGCCGGGTTCTAATGCTAGAAATGCAGCGGCAGCGCCCTCTTGGTCACCCGCCATGAAAGCCTGGATAAAAGCATCATTCGTCACATTCTAATCGCTGGTTATTTAAATGCTTCGTAGAATAGCGAAAACGAGTCGCCAACACTGGTTTTTGCGTTCGCGACTTCACTCAAATGATCGATCTGCAGCGCAACGCTTGCGCTACCCTGATAACTTGATCGTTCGACTTTAGTAAACCCTGCCTGCAGCAGCGCCGCGTGCAGAAGCGTAGCGTCGTAGCCAAATTTATGTGCATCGAAAAAGCTAGCAGGATCATCATACGCGCCAGCATAGTTGAGGCATTCGTAGAGTGGGTCGACCGTTTCCGGAAGATCTGTCCAGTAGGATCGCCGATCTCTAAAAAATGTTTCGTCTTTAGCGACGTATGCCTCTAGGTAGGCACCAATGTTAGGCACAACTACACGCATGACACCACCTACTTTTAGCACCCGGTAACACTCGGTTAGCAGACCTAATGCACCACTTGGATAGTACAAGTGCTCTAGCACGTGACTGAGATATATAAATTCCAAAGTGCCAGATTTAAACGGCAACCCATCCATTAAAT
>JAYTAO010000542.1:0-6750 GCA_043737435.1 Rhodanobacteraceae bacterium
TCCTTGTTTATTGGCGGCGTCTCACAAAGCGCAACCGGCTTGCCGCAACTTTTTAAGAGTGATGCTAGCGGCAAAATTTTTGTACGCATTGGCACGGGCCTTCCTGCAGACGCACGCATTGCTACCATCACCGTTGATCCACTCAATCCGAATTTGGTTTATGTCGGCGTGTATGGCAATGGCGCGGTGAACCAAGCCTCGCTGTTTCGCAGCTTGGATGGCGGCTTAAATTTTTCGCCGCGACTGAATCTTTTTAGCGCACTGGGTTATCAGCCTGACGTACAAGATTTAAGTTTTATCGCGGGTACCGGTGCCAGCGCCAGCGGCTCGTTGTTTGCGGTAATAAATTACAATATCTACCACAGCAACAATGGCGGCGCGACTTGGACCGGCCCGCATGGTCCAGCGGCGACGATCAAAGCACATCCCACTGATCCTTTTAAATCCTATGTTGGCCGGGCCGATGGCGCATTTATATGGCTTGCGCCAAATCCAATGCCGACTTTTTTTACCTACAATGAAGGCTTTACGCCGAATAGTTCTTATCTATCCATACCCGGCAATCAACCCATTCGCGCCGCGGTCTCTCGTTTAGTTATGCAGCCCGGCTTTCCGGCATCGGGCAAATCTCTTTTCGCAACAACGGACGGATCCGGGATATTTTCACGCCAAGAAAGTGCCGCCAGCTGGAGCGCTAGCGCGGGCAACCCCTCCGGCGTCGGCGTGCGCGCCTTGGCTATCCATGCGCATCCTTCGCTCAATAGCCCGGCGGGCAGCACTGTAATTTTCGCCGGCCACAGCAGCTATGCCGTCTCCTCGCCTGGGCTTTACCGCAGCACCAATCAGGCGCTGTCCTGGCTGCCCCTCAATAACGGCCTTCGGGCCAATGAATTGCGCACGCTGCGCATTGATCCGACGACTTTGGGCGGAACTATTGCAAACACGGTGCTGTATGCCGGTGGTACCAGTTCTTTTGCCGACGCTTCCTACGGCGGGGCTGGCATTTTTCGCAGCGTCAATAATGGCTCTAACTGGCTATCTATGGATGGCGATTTGCCCCTAGATAACACCTCGCACGCCAATATCGGCGTGGTTCGAGACTTGGTGCTAGATCCACGTTCGTGCCCAACGCCGCCCATGATTGGTCCCTGCACAAGCGGGGGATTGCGCCAAATTTATGCGCTCGCAGAAGGTTACTTGGTGAACAACGCGCCGAATTACACGCTGACGCACCGACTCGTGCGCAGTAATGATTTCGGCACTACTTGGGCCAGGCTAGACGGTCTTAGCAGCGGTTTGCCGCCTAGTTTTAGTAATAGTGACATCTCCCAACGCATAACACCCAACACGCTGGTGATTGATCCGAAAAATAGCAATGTGCTGTATCTAGGCACCGATGCGCTTTACGATGATTACAATACCGGCGATGCGATTGTGCCCGCGGACCTAGCTAGCGGAATATTTAAGAGTGTTAACGCGGGTGCCACTTGGCAACATCTCAATGCCAATGGCTTGCCCACGAAATTGGGTTTTGTTAACACCCAACTTGACGTCGCTGCACTTTTGATTGACCCGACCGACAGCAATATTTTATGGGCCGCACTTACCGATTTGCGTTCAAGCGGCTTTGCGACGATTTTTCGCAGCGCTAATGCTGGCCTGAGTTGGATCCGCCAAGATGAGGGGATCAACAATAGTGTGGTGATGCGTGATTTAAGTTTTGATCCGCAGGACCACAACATACTCTATGCCGCTGCTGGAGGCTATGAGGCCAATCCCGGCGCAATTTATCGCGGCGTTTGGAACCCGGCCACTCAAGCTATCGTCTGGCTGTCGATTAGCATTGGCTTGCCGGCAGAATCGGCCTACACCATCGCCGTTGATCCATTTAATGCCAACCTGCTGCATGCCGGAACCGATGCCGGAGTGGCCAGCATTACGCGGGCACCGGATCAAGACAACGATGGCATTTCCGATGCCGTTGAGAACTTGGCACCGGATGTACCAGGCGGGCTGGTCGGGCTGGGCGACGGCAATGGCGATGGTGTGATGGATTCCCTGCAACGCTATGTTGGCTCGATCGGCGTGGTCATTCGGGGCGCCGAACGTGGCGCGAACAATGCCGTAACCACAGAGATGATCAGCGGCTCGGGCACGCCAAGTTGTAGCAATGGCACCGCGCAGGCCGTAGATGTTCAGTTAATTGAGCCACAGGCCCTAGGTCTAGATGCGGTCGCGGCAAGCTCGGACTATTTTCGCCATTCACTTGGAACCAATAGTTTTGAAGTGCTGGGCTGCAATACCGCCACGATCCGCATTCGCTATCACGGCGCATCGTTCGTCTCACCCCTTTGGACGTTTAGAATTTTCGCACCGCGGATCGCGGGCGATCAAAACAGCATTGGCTGGTATGACTTTTCCTCCAACGCTACGCGGATCAGTGCTGATACTTGGCAGATCAGCCTCACTGCGGGCAGTTTTGGCAGCTATCGACCCGAACTGGACGCAATTCATTTTGTCGGTGGGCCCGCTTGCTACAACCCAATTTTGTTCCGCGATGGCCTAGAAAATAACCCGATAGTGCTTCCGAGTTGTGGCAACTAAAGATTTCCCGATTACTGGCCTCGATTCGAACTGATTGGCGCGACGTCTTTGCCCTACCGCTTAACGCGACACTTATTCAGCTGACAAAATCTATACTTCTGACTCGTCTTATGACTTGAGCCGCTTTTAATGGATTCCCAACTACGTACTCGTTTGATTGGTGCCGCCGTTTTAATTGGTCTGGCGGTGATTTTTTTGCCTATGGCGCTGGATAAAGACAGCGCTGAAGCGCCGATTCCGAACGAAGAGATTTCGCTCGATATTCCCTTACCCGGATCGGACGTGGATAGTTTACAGACGCGCACCTTGCCAATCAACGAACAAGCGCCGATGGTTGAAATCGACGCGACCGCACCCGATCCCATCGCCAATGTTGATACCTCGCGCGCTAGGCCAACGTTAGCAAGGCTAGCATCAGAAACTGATCCACAAGCTGCACCACAAAGCTCAGAAGGCACAATCCAACGCGATGCACCGGTGGCTACCGTTACACCGCCAGTTGCGCCAATAGCTGCGACGCCGCCACCAGCAGTAGCAACGCCACCCTCCGTGTCCGCAACCAGCGGTGCGCCCGCCGCAACCGGAGGCCGTTTTGGCGTCAACTTTGGCAGTTACGGCGCGCTTGCGAATGCGGAAAAGCTCATTACTCAGCTTGCCGGTGTAAAAGTCAAAGCCTCGGTTGAACCCGTGCTCGTGGGCGACAAATCATTGTTTCGTGTTGTTTCGCGCGGTTACCCAAGCCGCAGCGCCGCCGAGGCCGCACGACTTGCCGCAACGACCTCGATTGATGGCTTGAACGCCAGTGTTTTGCAGGGCGAAATAGCCTCCAACACGGCGCCGGCCACCGCAGTCGCCCCCGCATTACAAGGTTTTGCAGTGCAGATTGGCGTCTTTGGCGACAAAGCAAAAGCGGACGAGCTGATCGCGCAACTGAAAGCCAAAGGTTTCGCAGCGTTCTCCGAGCGGGTCATCACGCCCAGCGGCAGCACTTTGCGTGTGCGGGTCGGGCCGATACTCAAGCGGCCTGATGCGGATAGAACTAAAAGCGATATCAAAGCCAAGCTCGGTTTTGATGGCATTGTCGTTCCTTACCCATAGCGCTAATCACTAACAATGAACGCTGCGGACTATTTGATCCTGGCGATTCTGGGCATTTCGATGTTGGCGTCTTTGCTGCGCGGGTTGGTTTCCGAGGTTATGTCGCTAGCTGTGTGGGCGCTGGCGCTTTGGATTTCTGCCACTACCAGCGGCGCATTCGCAAGTACTTTTTTGACCGGCATTGAACAGCCAGCGGTGCGTCTAGGTGCCGCATACCTCGCCATTTTTTTGCTCGTGTTGGTCTTGGGCGGGATGCTGACCTGGGTCATTCGCCGGATCATTACTAAAACTGGCTTAAGCGGCACGGATCGCTGGCTAGGTGCGCTATTTGGTTTCACCCGCGGTTTGCTCATCGTTTTTTCCGCGATTATTTTTGCTGGGTTCACCGCGATCCCGAAACAACCTATTTGGCAAGAATCGGTGTTATTGCCGACCCTGCAAAAGGCGGTGCGCGGTTTAAGCCTATATTTACCGGAAAGCGTGCACCGCTTTTTAAGTTATTCAATCGCCCCCAAATCACTTGAAGCACAATCTGCGTTAACACCTGACGCTTCCCCGCAAGCTCCATCCCACGTTCAAGCAGAACGCGCAAATCCACCGAAAGCTGCACTCACGCGGCCGAAAAACTCCTCCTCTAAGGCAAACTAACATGTGTGGATTGATTGGTATTGCAGGAATCACCGATGTTGCGGCCTCAATTTACGACGCGCTCACGGTTTTGCAGCATCGCGGCCAAGACGCGGCAGGCATTGCCACGGTGGATGGGCTCAAGATCAATCTCGTCAAGGGAACAGGCTTGGTACGGGACGTGTTTATCGGCGAATCAGTGAATTTGCTCAAAGGCGCGATCGGCATTGGTCACTGCCGCTATCCCACTGCAGGTTCGGAAAATGTTGCCGAAGCGCAGCCCTTTTATGTGAACTCACCATTCGGCATTACCCTGGCGCACAATGGCAATTTGACCAATGCGCCGGAGCTAAAACGCGAACTCTACGCCGCTGATCGGCGGCATTTGAACACCGATAGTGACTCGGAAGTGCTACTCAATATTTTCGCGCACGAACTTGAGGCGAATCGCAGCGTGGCCCTCGGGCCAGAACTGATCTTTCGCGCCATCGCCGGCGTGCACCGCCGCTGCGTCGGCGGTTATGCGGTGGTAGCGCACGTGTTGGGTTTTGGCCTGGTGGCATTTCGTGACCCGAACGGCATTCGCCCGCTAGTGATCGGGCAACGATTGGGCGTCAGCGGTATTGAATATGCCATTGCCAGCGAAACCGTTGCGCTGGACGTGCTCGGCTTTAAGCTAATCAATGATATCGGCCCCGGCGAGGCGGTATTAATCAGCGAAAACCGCGAACTCAAGCGCCAGCAAACCGCGGAAGTAAAGATGCACGCGCCGTGCATTTTTGAATATGTCTACCTAGCGCGGCCGGATTCTTTGATCGAAGACGTATCAGTCTACAAAGCGCGCGCCCGCATGGGTGAGCGATTAGCGCGCAAAATTAAGCGTCTGCGCGCCGATCATGGTATCGACAAAGTGATCCCTATTCCCGATACCAGCCGCACCGCCGCGTTGACGCTTGCGCAAAGCTTAGGCGTGGATTACCGCGAAGGTTTCGTCAAGAATCGCTATGTCGGGCGCACCTTCATCATGCCCGGCCAAGCCGAACGCGTGCGCAGCGTGCGGCGCAAACTCAACGCCATTGAACTGGAATTCCGTAATCGCAATGTATTGCTGGTGGACGATTCCATTGTGCGCGGCACCACTAGCCGCCAAATCATCCAAATGGCGCGCGAAGCCGGTGCCAATAAGGTTTTCTTTGCCTCCGCCGCACCGCCGGTGCGCTTTCCCAATGTCTACGGCATTGATATGCCCGCGGCGAAAGAATTGGTCGCACACGGGCGCACCGAGGCGGAAATTGAAAAATTGCTCGGCTGCGATTGGCTGATTTATCAAGACTTGCCGGATCTGATTGCCGCCGTGCAAGAAGGCAATCCGAGCCTCAAGCATTTTGATACATCCTGTTTTGACGGCACTTACGTCACCGGCTTGAGCGGCGATTATTTAAAACGCGTCGAAAGCGCGCGTTCGGATGTGGCCAAGATTAAGCGGCGGAGTGATGCGGCTTAGTTGACGGCTTTGGCAGCAGAGCTTACGTCACAGCAAAACGAGTCCCATGGTCGAGCGACCAAGTAAAATGCTTTGCTCAAGCAATTTTTTGCAAAGTAGCACGTATACACCGGCCGCTGCAGACGAATTGGAATAATAGTGACAAAAACGACAAGGTTATATCGCTTGAAACCCGCACTTTTTGCTGTGTGGGCCGTAGCGATGCTCAGCGCTGCACAAGCACAATCGCTAATTCACTTTCTACCAACCGCCCTTGAGACGCAAGTTGAGACGGTAACCGCGCTGGCGAATGGCGAATATTTCGTAAATTCCACGCTTGGCCGTATACGACAGCAGCGAGCTGACGGTGCGAGCGTTAAATAATGACTATGTCGATCATGTCGGGAAAAGCGCAGTACTGGGCCAGGATCGCATTGAAATAAGTCAATCGTACCTGCCGCACAGCTTTTCGGGAATTTCGACAAATTTTCAATTTGCCAGCCCAACCGAACGCAGCTGCGCTGTGCGGCGTTTTAACGCGGACGAGTCAGTACATTGGTTTCAGCGCATCAATGGATCAGGTTGCACCGATATTTCGATTGCGGAAAGCGGAGAAATTTGGTTGCCGTCCGGTATCGACGTGCTAACGCTACGCGGTGACGGCACATTAAAGCACCGTAAAGTACTGCCCGAGAACGAGCGCAGCTTTATCATCGGCGTCCAAGCAGCGCGCGGCGCAAATCTTGGCGGTGCATTCGTGCTTTTGGCTCCGCATGTGCCGCAATTTGCAGCTATTGCCTTCATCGACGCATCCGGTGTCGAGCGCTGGCGCGTGCAGACCGATGCGCTTACACCTAGCCTACGTGCGCTAGCTAATGGCGGCGTCGAAATCGCAGGACGCAGCGTGCAAACTTTCAATGCCAGTGGACAACGCCTTA